>DATJOU010000086.1:0-21016 GCA_035506775.1 Solirubrobacteraceae bacterium
GAGGTCGTTGCCGTCCTCTTCGAAGGCCCGGGCGGCGAGTTCGCACAGCCACGAGCGGACCACCGAGCCCTGTCCCCAGAGGTGGGCGATCTTGGCGTTGTCGAGCTCGTACTCGCACTTGTCGAACACGTTGAAGCCCTCGGCGTAGGCCTGCATCAGGCCGTACTCGACGCCGTTGTGGACCATCTTCACGTAGTGCCCCGACCCCGAGGGGCCGAAGTGGAGCCACCCGCGGTCGCCGATCGCGGCGCGGCTCTGTTCGTTGGTGGGCGGTGCCAGCGCGTCGAGGATCGGCTTCAGCCGCCGGACCGCCCGCGTCGGGCCTCCGACCATCATGCAGTACCCCACTTCCAGGCCCCACACGCCTCCGGAGACCCCCACGTCCACGTAGTCGATCCCGCTGCGTTTGAGGGCCGCCGAACGGCGCTTGTCGTCGGTCCAGCGGGAGTTGCCGCCGTCGATGATGGTGTCGCCGCGGTCGAGCAGCCGGGCCAGCTTCTCGACCGTCTCCTCGGTGGGGGCGCCGGCGGGGACCATGATCCACACCATCCGCGGGGGCTGCAGCTTCTTCACCAGCTCTTTCAGCGAGCGGGCGCCGACGGCCCCGTTGCGGACCGCCTGGGCGACCGCCTTCTGGTCGAAGTCGAACGCCACCACCTCCTCCTCGGAGTCGCGGCGGATTCGGTGGACCATGTTCCCGCCCATCTTCCCGAGTCCCACAAACCCGATCTGCGTCACGTGCCCTCCTCGATCGTCGCGGTCAGCGAACGCAGCGCGCCCGCGGGGTCGTCGCCGGTCAGCCTCACGCGCTCCGCGGGACGTCCGAGTGAGCGCAGGGTCTGCAGGTCGCCGGTGGCCTGCGCGTTCTTCAAGGTGGTGAAGGAGTAGGGGGCCCCCGGGATGTCCATGTCGCGGGGGTCGTCGTGCAGGATCTGCAGGAAGCGCCCGATCCTCGGGCCCCCCTTGTGGAACTGGCCGGTCGAGTGCAGGAACCGGGGCCCGTAGCCGAAGGTGGTGGTGGCGCGGCCGGCCGCCCTCACCACGTCACGCAGCCCGGCGGCGGCGAGGTCGAACTCGCGCGACGGCTGCACGTAGGCCATCAGCGCGACGTATTCGGGCGGCTCCGCCCCGAGCAGCAGGGAGTGCAGCGCCTCCGCGGGCGCGTCCGCGATCTGCGGCAGCTCGCCGCTCTTCTCGAAGCCGGCCAGCACCGCGTTGGTGGCGTCCTTCGCCTGTTGCACGTTCGGCTGGTCGAAGGGGTTTATCTCCAGGCCCCACCCGGCGACGGCCACCGCCAGCTCGGCGAGCAGGAACACACGGCCGAGGTCCCCGGGCCCGCCCGTGGGGATCGTGAAGACGGGGTGTCCGTCCTGCGCCAGGGCTTCCATCCGGTCCTGCGTGGCGGGCTGGGGGCCGGTGCTGTCGGTGAGGTGGGCGAACACGCGGTCGTGGCCGTAGGCGGCCGGCTCGCCGGGGGGCTCGTCGGCGACCGGCAGGATCCCGCGTCCCTGCTTACCGGTGGACTCGGCCACCAGCTGCTCGAGCCACAGCCCGAGGCCCGGCAGGGTGGGGGGGATCACGAACGTGAGCTTGTCGCGCCCGGCACCTGCCAGAGCGCTGAGGGCGGCGCCCAGCCGGCAGGCTCCGTCCGCGCCGGCCACCCCCGCCTGCTCGGGGCCGTCGCTCTCCAGGGCCGTGTCCCAGGCGCGGGGAGCGTCGCGCAGAAGCGCCGCGATGTCGATCCCGGCGAGCGCCGCAGGGACCATCCCGAACGGCGACAACGCGCTGTAGCGCCCGCCGATGTCGGGGTCGCCGGCGAACACCCCGCGGAAGCCGTGGCCGGCGGCCAGCTCCTGCAGGCTCGTGCCGGGGTCGGTGACGGCCGCGAAGTTGGCTCCGTCGGGGACCAGCTCGTAGAAGTGGGCGAACAGCGAGTTGGGCTCGATCGTGCCTCCCGACTTCGATGAGACCAGGAACAGCGTCCGCCGCGGGTCGATCGCGTCCTGCACGGCTCCGATCGCACCGGCGTCGGTGGAGTCGAGCACGTGCAGGGTCGGCCGGTCCGCGCGCGCGGGGAAGGTCCGCCTCAGCACCTCGGGGGCCAGCGAGGAGCCGCCCATGCCGAGCAGCACCACGTCCCGGATCCCGTCGGCGGCGACCTCCGAGGCGAACTCCTCGTACTCCCCCTGCAGCTCGAGCATGCGCTCGGCGATCGTCAGCCAGCCCAGGCGGTCGGCGACCTCGGGCGTCCCCGGCGGCCCCCAGATGGTCGCGTCGCCGCGGCGCAGCCGGTCGGGGATCTGCTGCTGGTGGAGCAGGGCGACCTGTTCCTCGACGGCCGAGCGGAGCGGACCTGGGATGCTCGCCCTCACGGGCTGGGGCGCCTCGGTCACGGCTCGATCGTAGTCGTCCCGAGCGAGGTCCCGCGGCCTTGGGGGCGGACACCCGCCGGAGTCCACGGCGAAGGGGCCCGGCGGGGGTGTGGTACAAGCTGTCGCGAGAGATGCCCGAGCAGACCGACCAGCCGCGCTCGCGGGCAGAGCACACCCCGGAGCGAGCTGGTCGATGAGCACTCCGGTCTCGCGTCAGCTTCCCGACCGCAACCTCGCGCTCGAGCTGGTGCGCGTCACCGAGGCCGCCGCCCTGGCCGCCGCCCCGCTGGTGGGCATGGGCGACAAGGAGGCCGCCGACCAGGCCGCCGTCGACGGCATGCGCCACATGCTCCACTCGGTCCGCATGGACGGCGTGGTGGTGATCGGCGAGGGCGAGAAGGACGAGGCCCCGATGCTCTACAACGGCGAGCAGATCGGCGACGGGTCGCCGCCGCAGGTTGACATCGCCGTGGACCCCCTCGAGGGCACCACCCTCGCCGCCCACGGGATGCCGAGCGCGCTGGCGGTGATCGCGCTCTCCAGCCGCGGCACGATGTTCGACCCGGGGCCCTGCGTGTACATGGAAAAGATGGCCGGCGCCCCCGACATCGCCGACCTGCTCGACCTCGACCGGCCGCTCGGCGAGACGATGGCCCTGGTCGCGGCCCGCAAGGAATGCCCGATCGCCGACGTGATGGTGGTGGTGCTCGACCGCCCCCGCCACGAGGAGGGGATCGCTGCGATCCGCCGCGCCGGGGCGCGCGTGCGGCTGATCGCCCACGGTGACGTCTCGGCGGCGCTGCTGGCGGTGACCGAGCGCTCTCCCGTGGATCTGCTGTGGGGGATCGGCGGGACGCCCGAGGGCGTGATCTCGGCCGCGGCGGTCAAGTGCCTCGGCGGGCAGCTGCTGGGGCGGCTGTGGCCCCGCGACGACGAGGAGCGCGAGGAAGCCCTGGCGGCCGGTTACGACCTGCAGCGGGTGCTCAGCCGTGACGACCTCGTCAGCGGCGACGACGTGTTCTTCTCCGCCACCGGCGTGACGGACGGTGACGTGCTGCAGGGGGTGAGGTATCCGAGCGCGGGCGGGGCGACGACCGAATCGCTGGTGACGCGCTCCCGCTCGGGCACCATCAGGCGCATCCGTGCCACCCACGATCGCGCCAAGCTGCGCGCGATCGGGGCCGAGCTGACTCAGTAGCCGCTGAGGCGCCCGACCCGCGACTCGGCGAGGTCCAGGCGCGTCAGCGAGCGCAGGAAGCCGTTCGTGACGACGACGTGGATCCGCGACTGGGTGGCGTCGTAGACGGTGCGGCTCAGCCCCGAGGCGATCGACGGGTAGAAGTTGGCGACCGCGACCTCGACGTGCAGACGCGTGCGGACGGCGTCGCCTGCGTCCTCGGATGGCCGGCGCACCTCGATCTGCAGGTAGCCGCGCCCGTCGCGGCCACGCTTGGAGACCAGCAGCCCCCCGGAGATGCTCCACCGCACCACCCCGTGGGAGGCATCCATCTCATACTCGGGGGCCTGGAACACGAGCAGCCGCAGCGGGGGGGCGATGAGCACCACCGAGCGCTCCGACTCCGTGTAACGGACGCGGATCAAACCGAGCGTGACGCGTGTGAGGAAGCGCCAGTACGTCCGCGCGAGGCGCTCCAGATACAGCGGCGTCCAGATCTCCGCGAGGGCGTCCCGGTCGATCAGCAGGTCCGCCCGCTGGATCGAGGTCGTGGCCTCGGTGGCCGGATCGACCGAGGTGTCGCTGTCGAGCTCGAGGATCTCGGCCCGGCGCGGTGCCCGTCTCCTGTTCCTGGCCGTCCACGCGACGGCGACCGCCGCAGCCGACAGCGCGAGCGCGACCGCGATCCAGACGCCCAGCATTCGGCCCGCAGTCTCGCACCCGTCCTCCCCGGGGCGTGCGTCTCCCCGTGCTGCTATTCAACACCCGTGCCCGATCGCCGCAGCTGGGATCCCCCGCCGGCGCCCCGTCCGCTCGCGGAGCTGCCCCTCGAGACGACGCTCGCGGACGCCCAGGGGCTGGCCAGGGCCTGGGTGCTGGCGCTGATCCGCTCGCGTCCGCTCGAAGAGCTCGGACAGCTGCCGCTCGAGGAGCTCGCCCGAAGCGGGCCCCAGCTGTGTGGCCAGATCCTCGCCGCCGTGCGCTCGGACGCCGAGCTCGAGCGCCTGCGCGCCGGCACGGGATCCGCGGGGGAGCCCTCGCCGGGGGCGGCCGCCCGGGTGGGGGAGCTGACGGGAGCCCGCGACGCGGCCGAGCTCGTCGAGGCGGTCGAGCTGTTGCGCGTGATTCTCTGCGGGACGCTGTCGGGGCAGCTCGAGCAGCCCACTGCGCGGCGCAGCGCAGACCTCTACGAACGGATAGCCCACGTGTGCACGGCGGTGCTGACCACCGCGCTCGGCCGGGCGCCTGCCACCTCGCCGTCCTCGGGGAACGGCTCGTCGGGCCCGCGGGGGCCGCAGGCTGCGGCGGCGGAGGAGGAGGTCTCGTGGTCGCCCGCGGCGGGGGCTCGGATCGTGGATGAGCTGGAGACAGTCACCCCGCCCCCGATCGAGATCCGCGACGAACGCGCCGAGCACGGCGCGGCGGGGTGGATCGACGCGATCGCGCGGCAGCTGGAGCGCCATCAGGCGGACGGGCTCCCCTTCACCGTGCTGCTGGTCGAGGTGCGCGAGCTCGAGCGGCTGCGACTCGAGATGTCCCCGGCCGAGCTGGCCTCGCTGGGTGCCGCGCTCGAGCAGGCGCTCGGCGCATTCCTGCAGGCCGGTGGGGCGGTCGCGAGGCGGGGCTTCGAACGTGGTGCCGCGCCGTGGACGGGCTCGGTCACACCCCAGTGCCCCGGACGCTGCTGGGTGCTCGCCCCCGAGACCGACCGGGTCGCCGCGCACGCGCTGGCTGACCGCGTCGCCAGGTCGGTGGCGAGCCGCGTCATTCACCGGGGACGCGCGCTGGAGGTCCTCGTGGGGGTCGGCGTGTGTCCCCGGGACGGCCGCCAGGCGGCCGCCCTGGCGGCCCACGCCGACGTCGATCTGCACGCGGCTCGCGCCGCTCGCCGGTCCGGCTGACCCGCACGGCGGAGATAGGCGGCCGCTATCGTTTCCGGCGTGCCGGCGGTACAGATCATTGGGGCGGGTGCCTTCGGCCTCCTACCGAGGTGACCCGGTGAGGCCATCGACGATGAGCCGGCTCGAGCCGCTGTTGCGGTGGCTAAAACGTCAGCAGTACAAGCCCGTCGTCGGTCCTCTGATCCGCGCGGGAAAGCCGCTCTTGCAACGTCGCACGAACGTCGTCTCCCTGGGGCAGGCGTCCGGCCTGCGGATCAACCCGGGTGGCGGCCGGGTCGCCTACGCGTTGGGCATCGCCGAGCCGCTCGTGCAGGATGCGCTCGCCGAGCACGTGCGAGCGGGCGACGTGGTTTGGGACGTGGGGGCGAACATCGGCTTCTTCACGCTGATCGCGGCGCGGCTGGCGGGACCGCAGGGACGCGTCGTGTCCTTCGAGCCGATGCCGGCGAACGCGAGCGCCCTGCGCGCGAACCTGGCTTCCAACCAGGCCGACAACGTCGAGGTCGTCGAACTTGCGGTGGGTGACTCCGAGGGCGTCGCCGAGCTGCAGGTCTACGACGACCCCGGGTGGGCCAAGCTCGACACGACCGCCGACACGGCCTACAAAAGCGGGCGCCCGGTCAGCTCGCTGGTCGAGGTGGAGCTCACGACGCTCGATCGGCAGCTCGACTCCCATCCGCCGCCGGCGCTGCTGAAGATGGACATCGAGGGGGGAGAGGTCGCCGCGCTGCGCGGTGCCCACCGGCTGCTGTCCGAGCATCGGCCGGTCGTGCTGTGCGAGCTCCACGGCACCAACGAGGCGATCTCCGAGCTGCTCGAGGCCGAGGGGTACGAGCTCAGCACGATCGAGGACGAGGAAACACATCCGCGGTCGGCGTTCTGGAACGCACACGTGCTCGCTGTTCCACCCGGTCTGCAGGAGAAGCGCCCGACCGCCGTGCAGGGCTCGGGGCGCGACCACACCAGGCCCTGAGTCGCCTGGATCACCGCCATGCCCGGGGGATCGCTGCACATAGCATGGCTCGGTGCTGGCCCGCGCCCGAAAGAAACCGGGGGCGTCCCCGGCGTCGCGACGGACCTCCTGCAGGGCCTCGCGACGCAGGGGCACAGGGTGGAGGCCCTGTTCGGGGGCTGGGAGCACGAGCTGCCCGCCCCGGTCGCCGATCAGGAGAACCTCACCTTCTTCTGGAGCGGCACCAACTGGCGGTGGGGCGCCTGGTACAACCGCAACCGCATCTCGATGTTCGTCAGCGGCCTGGTCGCCCGCGGGCTGGCATCGCTTCGCCTGCGCCGGGAGGTCGCGCGCCGGCACCGGGCCGACCCGTTCGACGTCGTGTACCAGTTCGGGTTCATCGAGACGCTGGCGCTGCCCGCCAGCGTCAGGCGGGAGGTTCCGCTGGTCATCCACCCGGAGGTCCACATGACCGGGGAGCTTCGATCGATGATCGCCGAGCGTGAGCTCGCGCTGCGCTCCGACCGGGCTCACACGCTGGTGATCGCAGGCTCGGTGATGTGGCTGCGCTCGCTCGTGCAGCGTTTGTCGATCCGGCGCGCGAACGTGGTCGTCTGCATCAGCAGGGTCTTCCGCCAGTACCTGATCGACGACTACGGCGTGAGGCCCGAGCGCACGGTGGTGGTGCCCAATCCGGTTCGCCTGCGGAGGTTCGCGGACCTCGACCTGACCAGGCCGCTGGGGGACCCTCCCGCGATCCTGGTGCTGGGGCGGATAGCGGTACGGAAGGGGCTCGAGGACGTGATCGCGCTCGCCGAGCTGATGCTCGAGCGCGGCGTGCAGGCCCGGATCCGCATCATCGGCCGGGCGAGCCTCTGGTCCAACTACCTGCCCCTGCTCGCCGACCTCCCGGAGAACGCCGAATACCTCGATCCCCTCCCCGCCGGCGAGGTGCCCGGCGAGCTCGGCCGTAGCGACGTCCTGCTGCAGGCGAGCAAGTACGAGCCGTTCGGCTTGACCGTCGCCGAGGCGCTGGCGGCCGGGGTCACGGTGGTGGCCACGACCGAGGTGGGGGCCGCCGAGGGGGTCAGCGGCTCGGTCCTCACAACCGTGAGACCGGGCGACGTGGAGGGGATGCTGGCCGCCACCGAGGAGCTGATCACCCGGCTCGCCGAGTCCCCCGCCGAGACTCGTCAGGCCGCTCACGCGGAGGCCGAGAGGCTGTTCGCACCCGACCTCGTGTGCGACCAGATCGTCGCGGCGCTGCGGCGAGCCGTGGAGACATTCGGCCGCTAGGCTGCTTCGATGGCGGCCGCAGTGGACACTCCGGACACCGTCCAGCACGGCCGCAGTCGCGCCGCGCTCGAGCTGCTGGGGAGGCCGAGCGGCCTGCTCGACTACGGCTGCGGGAGCGCACGGTTCGCCTCGACGATCGCCGAGCAGCTGGGCATACCCGTGTACGTCTGCGACATCAGCCAGGAGGCGATCGACAGGGCGCAGAGCACACCCGGATTGCACGCCTCCCTGATCTCCGAGGACGCGCCGCAGCTGCCGCTGGAGAGCGGCCAACTCGGGGCCGTGTCGAGCTGCGACGTGATGGAGCACATGGACGAGGCGGCGCGCCGGGCCGCCCTGGCCGAGATCCACCGCGTGCTCGCCGACGATGGCGTGCTGGTCGTCACCACACCGCACAAGGGCCTGTTCTCGTTCGCCGACCCGGAGAACCTCAAGTTCCACGCCCCCCGGCTGCACCGGCTGGCGTTTCGGGCGCTCAAGGGCCGCGAGGCGTACGCCCGCCGCTACGTGGACGCCCACCTCGGCGGGAACTACTCGGGCGAGGCAGAGCGACACCAGCATTTCTCTGCGCACGACCTCGACGTGATGCTCAAAGAGGCCGGCTTTCAGATCGAGGAGGTTCGCTACTTCGGTCTGATCGGCCCGTTCGCGCACATCGCGCTGTGGCTGGCAGAGGCCCTGCGCCGCAGAACCGCCCTAGCCCAGCCCCTGGTCAGGCTGTGCTGGGCGATCTACATCCGCGACTCCGACTTCGAATGCGGGAGGGCGGCATCGAGCATCGCGGTGCGTGCCCGCAAGGCCGCGCGGCGGTGATGTGAGCGGCTCCTCCGGGGCCCGTCCGGGCGCCTCTGACACGGACCTGCCGCCGGCGCCGGGCCGGGCGGCGCCGAAGGTCCTCTACATCATGGGGGCGGGTCACAGCGGGAGCACGATCCTGGGCGTGACGCTCGGGAACTGCGAAGGCATGTTCTTCGCCGGGGAGCTCGACAAATACCTCTCGCGGTCGGGGGTGCCGGTGGTCGGCGGTCTCGAGCGGACACGCTTCTGGGGGCGTGTGCGCGAGCGCGCCCCGCAGGCGCAGGAGCTGTACGGCAACCAGGCCCACCGCCTGCTCGAGCGTTCTGCGGCCGCGCTTCACCCAGGTGGCGCCCGCGCCCGGCGGCGGCTGGGTGCGCGCTACCGCGAGGTGACCGCGGCGATCATCGGCGCGATCGCCTCCACCGCGGGCGCGACCCACGTGATCGACACCTCGCATTTCCCGCTGCGGGCGCGCGAACTGCAGCACAGCGAGGACGTCGCGCTCCACCTCGTGTTCCTCGTCCGTGATCCCCACGCCGTGGTCGCGTCGAGCACCCGCCTGAGCCGCTCCCGCGGCGGTGCCGGGCGCGTGGCGGGCGTGCTGAAGGTCAACGCCGAGCTGTGGCTCACGTACGCGCTGTCGCTGCTCGTATTCCGCCGTCAACCCCCCGAGCGGCGGGTCTTCGTCCGCTACGAGGACTTCATCGCCGAGCCGGAGTCCGTCCTGCGCCGGATCCTCGAGCGCGGAGGCTCCAGCGCCGGGCTCCCAGACCTGGACGCGCTGCAGACCGGACTCGCCTTCCACGCCAACCGGCTGATCGAGTCGGACGTCGTGGCGCTCAAACGCGGCGGCTCGGCGGCCGCCACGACGCCGGGTTCCTCCTCCACGCTGACCGCGGTCCTGCAGCGCCCCTGGAGGGCGGTCTTCGCGCGCCTGAACGGCGGCGGCGGGTCTTAGCCGGCGGAGGCGCCGCCCGCCAGCGGCGCCACAGCCGCGGCCGGCGGCTGTCCGAGCGTGGGGACGTTGGTCGTGCTGCCGACCACGCGGGTGCCGATGCGGACCGTTTCGGAGATCCCGAGCGCCGTCGCCGCCCCGGCGGTGAGGTCCCAGTCGGCGCCGTTGTGGCCATAGGGGCCGCGGTCGAGCACCGGGATCACGAGCGCGTGGCCCGCGTAGCTGACCTTCACCAGCGTTCCGCACGGAAGCGTGCGGTTGGCGACGCCGATCACGGCCGGCGTCATGGTCTGCCCGCAGGCCGTCTTCTTGCCGTAGAACCCGGGCCCGAACCAGGTCGCGACGCCGCTCGGGTGGACCTTCGCGGGACTCGGCGCGGGCGCCGTTCCGCCGGTGGTCGCCTGCGCGGCGGCGACCACGAGGGACGGGGCGGCAAGCGCCACGGCGATTGACAGGATGAGTGCGGTCCGAAGCCTCACTGGCGATCTCTCGTGCGCCTACGGGGTGAGCTGACGGGCTCGCGCGGCACGTCGTGTGCGGCGCTACGGTCCACTTGGACCGATTCGCCCCAGCGGGTCGCACTTCGCGACCCGCAGTGGGTCCCCCGCCCGCCGCACAAGGTGTACGACGGCTCGGCGTGGCGCGAGTATATATCAGCCCCCGGCCCGTCATCTCCCACGGCGCCCGCGACGCCCCCGGAGCACCACCGGAAACACGGCACCCCGCCGTGGAGTCAACAATCTAGGGGCGAAGCCGCGAGAAGAGGTCCTTCAGGACCCGCTCGCTCGCCGACACGCCCGCCCTGGCGACCTCGCCGACGATCTCCACGGCGCCGGCCACCAGCTCGGCCCCACCGGGCGGCTGGACGGGGCCGGTGCTGCTGCGGGAGGGTTCGCTCTCGAATCCCTGACGGGGAGCGGAATCGGCGGCGGTCTTGGCTGTGGCGGCCTTGGGCGTCGCGGCCTTGGGCGGGGCGGCTTTGGGGGCCGCGCGGGCGCGCGGCTTGGTGCTCCTGCGGGGTTTGCGCGGCGAGGCGGGCTTGGTGGCCCGCTTCGGGGCCGCCGTGGCGTCCCCGGCGCCCTCGACGGTGGTGGAGCCGGCCTTGGCCGCCGGACGGGTGGCCGTCTTGCCGGCCCGGGGGCCCTGGGCCCTACCTCCGCGAGAGGCTATACGCCGCTCGGTTGCCCGCTGGGGACGGCTGCGTGGGAGGTTCGCCAGGACGCCCTCGTCGATCGAGTCCGTGCCCGCGTGTCCGTTGCTCTCGGGTCGGGGGGCGCGGACGTCCTCGGGGGTCGGCACGGGGACATGATTGCTTAAAGGCGAATCCCGCATTGGGCGGGCGCGGGGGGCTGCCAGCCCCGCCTTGTCCCCGCGGGCGGTGGGGCAGACGCGTTAGCATGGGGCGCTTGAAGGGAACGGATCCGTGCGCAGGTGCGGTCGGCGCATCGGTGAGCGTGAGATGAGGACCACTCGAAACGTTGTAGTGATGCCGGGGAAGCGACCGCAAACCTGCCCATGAGCGAAGAGATGGAAAGCCGAATGTCAGTTGTCGATCTCCAGGAACTCGACGAGGTCAAGGGGCTGCTCGCAAAGGGCCAGCAGGTCGGGGTGCTCTCCTTCGCGGAGATCTCCAAGGCGATGTCGGAGCTCGACCTCGACGAGTCCGACGTCGAAGAGCTCCACGGCTTCCTCGAGCGCGCCGAGATCGAGCTCGTGGAGGACATCGACCCGGCGATAGCCGCTTCGGCACAGGTCGAGCGTGCCCCCGACCGGCGGGGCCGGCGCAAAGCCAAAACGGCGCTGGACCTCAAGCCGGACATGACCACCGACTCGCTGCAGCTGTTCCTCAAGGACATCGGCAAGGTGCGTCTGCTCACCGCCCAGGAGGAGGTGGACCTGGCCAAGCGGATCGAGCGAGGAGACCTCGACGCCAAGCAGAAGATGGTCGAGTCCAACCTGCGCCTGGTGGTGTCGATCGCGAAGAACTACCGCAACCAGGGGCTTCCGTTCCTCGATCTGATCCAGGAGGGGACCCTCGGACTCGTGCGGGCGGCGGAGAAGTTCGACTACCGCAAGGGCTTCAAGTTCTCGACCTACGCGACCTGGTGGATCCGCCAGGCGATCGCCAGGGCGCTGGCCGACAAGGCCCGCACGATCCGGATCCCGGTGCACGTCGTCGAGAAGCTCAACAAGATCGGGCGCGCCGAGCGCAAGCTCGTCACCGAGCTGGGCCGTGAGCCGACCGCGGACGAGATCGCCGAGGTCACGGGGATCGACCCGGAGGAGGTCGACTCGATCAAGCGCTCCGCCCAGGCGCCCGTGTCGCTGGAGAAGCCGGTGGGGGACGAGGAGGAGTCGGAGTTCGGCCAGTTCATCGCCGACGAGCGGGCCGAGTCCCCCTACGAGCGGGCCGCCGAGATCCTCACCAAGGAGGCCCTCCGGGAGGCCCTCGAGAACCTCTCCTACCGCGAACGGCGTGTGCTGGAGCTGCGGTACGGGCTCGGCGGGGAGCACCCCCGCACGCTCGACGAGGTGGGTCGCACGTTCAACGTGACGCGCGAGCGCATCCGCCAGATCGAGAACCAGTCGCTGAAGAAGCTGCAGAGCCTCGCCGAGGCCCAGAAGCTCCGCGACGTCGCCTGAGCAGAACCCGCCCGCCCACGTCCATCCGGGTTGCAGCCGCTCAAGCGCCCGCGGGTGGATGCCGATCAGCGGAATATGTTCGAGATCGAATCGGCGTTGCGTGAGCTCGTCGCCAAAGAGGGTTCCGACCTGCACCTGAAGGTCGGCGCGGTGCCCCTGTTCCGGATCCACGGCGAGCTGTCGGGCGACGGGGCCTTCCCCGAGGAGCTGACCGCCGAGGCCACCGAGCAGGCGCTCAAGTCGATCCTCGCCAACGAGGCCAAGCTCGACGAGTTCGCCCAGGAGCACGAGGCCGACTTCTCATTCGAAATCGAGGGCGTCGCCCGCTTCCGCATCAACGCCTTCCGCCAGCGCGGGGTGATCTCGCTGGTGTGTCGCGCGATCCCCCACAAGATCCTCACGATCAAGGAGCTGGCGCTGCCTCCGGTGATCACCGAACTGGCCGAAGAGGAGCGCGGGATCATCCTGCTCACCGGCACCACCGGGTCCGGGAAGTCCACGACGCTGGCGGCCATGATCGACCACATGAACCACACGATGAGCAAGCACATCGTGACGATCGAGGACCCGATCGAGTTCGTCCACACGGACAAGCGGTCGGCCATCAACCAGCGCGAAGTGGGGATGGACACCGCCTCCTTCAAGCGCGCCCTGCGGAGGGTGCTGCGCCAGGACCCCGACGTGATCCTGGTGGGGGAGATGCGAGACGAGGAGACCGTCCACACGGCCCTGTCGGCCGCCGAGACCGGGCACCTCGTGCTCTCCACCATCCACACGGTGGATGCGACCGAGTCGATCAACCGCCTGCTCGACTTCTTCCCGCCCCACCAGCACCAGCAGGCCCGCGGCATGATCGCCGGGACGATCAAGGGCGTCATCTCCCAGCGGCTCGTCCCCGGGGCCGAGGGGGGCCGCGTGGCGGTCTGCGAGATCCTGCGCATGACCGGGCGGGTACGCGACATGATCATGGACCCGGAGCAGACCGGCAAGCTGGTCGAGGTGATCTCCTCCGGCGGCTACTACGGCATGCAGACCTTCGACCAGGCGCTGTTCGGCCACGTCAAGGCCGGCCGGGTGACTTTCGAGGACGCCTACAAGGTCGCCTCGAGCCCCCACGACTTCAAGCTCCTGATGCAGGCCGACGGTCGCCGCGGCACCACCATGGACGACGTGGCCGCCGCCGAGGCCAAGCGCGACGAGGCCGCCAGCCCGCCGGCGCCGACGGTCTGAGCGGCGCAACGCTCCCAGCGGCGACGACAAGACCAGGCACGCAGCGGCGCGGGTCGCCCGCCCGATGCTGCGGCTCGTGGGCGCGAGCGAATTCCTGCGCATGAGCCGTGAGGCGGGCCAGGAGCCTCAATAGGGCGGGCCAGGAGCCTCAATAGGGCGGGCCACAGTTACTTCACTTGGTAAAGTAAAGCCATATGGCGCTTGATGAGACGTGTCCGGTGTGCATGACGGCGCAGATCGTGTGCGGGAAGTGGACGTTGCTCCTGGTCCGTGACCTGGCCGAGGGGCACTCCCGGTTCTGCGAGCTGGAACGGTCCCTGTCGGGGATCAGCCCCCGCACGCTGTCGCTGCGGCTGCGGGCCCTCGAGGAGGAGGGGATCGTCGAGCGCCACACCTTCCCCGAGGTCCCCCCGCGCGTCGAGTACGCGCTGACCGAGAAGGGCCGTGCGCTGCTGCCGATCATCGACGACATGCGCGCATACGGGGAATCGTGGCTGGGAGCGGAGTGCGCCGAGCGCCCCGCCCCCTCCGACGCTCTCGCCGTCGCCTAGCTCCGCCGCTCGCCCGGCTTCCGCCGTCGCCTGCAACACCCCCTGCGCCCTGCAGGAGGGTCCGCCCGCGGCCCGAATCAGCCTCCAGCATGAGCTCCACCTCACTACAGGCCGCCCTCAGCGCCCACCTAGAGGCGGCGGCGGCCTTCCTGCAGGGGCAGCTGGCCGAGGGCGCCGAGGTGCCGTTCGAGCTCGAGCGCCGCGGCGGACGCCCCGGAGCGCGCCGGCCCGCCCTCTACTGCTACCGCCCCCTCGTTGGGGAGTTCCTGCGTGAACGGGCCGAGAGCCTCGAGCGACTGCCGACCCACTCCGAGGCCGCGATCGCCCTGGCGGACTCCGACGGCCTCGACCGCTACCTGCTCGACCACGGTGTCGAGCCGGGTGAGGGAGGCCCGCGGGGGCGCATCCGCGAGGGCCTGCTCGTGCTGATGGAGGACGCCTTCGGAGAAGGCGGCGACTTCGAGCTCGTCCCGGAGCGGGTCCAGGCAGCGGTCTCCTCGCTGCAGACCGCTGCCGGATCCACCCGCAGCGGGGTGACCGTGCTGGCCCGCATCCGCGGCCTGGCGATCGCCTCACCCGACCTGTCCCTCGCCGACGGCCTGGAGGTCGTCCGCGAGGAGGCCCTCCCGGCTCCGCTCCCCGACCTGGGGGCGAGCTTCGCCTCCGAGGACGGCGAGCCGGTGTTCGTGCTGCTCGCGTGCGAGGCCGAGGATCCCCGCCGCGCCGTCCACGCCGCCCGTGGCGTGCTCTCGGAGCTGCTCCGTGCCCTGCGCCTGTTCGGCGACGGGCGCATCGCCCTCGACGCCCTCGGCTGGGTGAGCACCGGGGGCGGCCCCTGGCGGGCCCTCCAGCTCCCGGGCGGGCGGGCCCGGGGCGGGACGCTGCTGCTGACGCCCGATCAGGAGGACGAGCTGAGGGCCTTCTGCAGTCTCGTCTCCCGCCGCGCCTTCGATGGCGGGAGGCTCGAATGGGCCCTGCGGCGCTTCGAGCTGGGCTGTGAACGCAACACCGCGATCGACGCCCTCAGCGACAACCTGCTGGCCCTGAGCGCGCTGCTCGAGGACGAGGACTCCCCGGCCGGGATGTTGCCCCGCCGCCTGGCGGCCCTCTGCGCCGCCCAGGACGAGGCTCCCGAGCTCGTCCGACGGGTCGAGCGGGCGATCGCATTGGAGCGCTCCCTGCGCGTCGGCGGAGCCCACCCCGGCGGCGAGGGCGAGCAGCTCGGTCGTGAGCTCGCCGAGCACCTCCGCGCGCTGCTGCGCGACGTGATCTGCGGCCACCTGCCCGAAGATCTCGGCGAGCTGGCCGACGGCATCATCACCGACGCCGAGCAGGCCAGGGCGCTGGAGAGCGAGCAGGCGGCCGCCGCGGTCGCCGCCGCGCAGGCCGTCGAGTCGCCCCCGCCGGACGAGCAGGCCGAGGCCTACACGCCGCTGTCACTCGAGGAGATATTCAGCCACGCGGCCCAGTCCGAGGAGGTCCTGGACGTCTTCATCTAGCTGGGGCACCACCACCAGCGAGGTACCGTCCAGCTCGGAGGAGAGCCGCTCGATCGAGTCGCGGTCGCGGCGCGCGAGCACGTCGTAGTCGGCCAGGTTGCCTGCCAGCCGCTCCGCCAGCTGGGCGTCCACCTCGCCGCTCAGCAGCGTCACGACCTCGTCCGGCTGATGGCCCCCGAGGCCGTCGAGGTGGGCACGGTTGACGACCAGCCCGTCGGCCGACATCCCCGCCTCGAGCAGGCGCCCGGCCAGGAACAGGGCCTCGGAGGCCGGGTCGGGCTCGGGTGAGGTGACGATCACGAACGAGGTCTCGGGAGCCCGCAGCAGCGCCTCCACCTCGCGGGTGCGCTGGCCGAAGCCCCCGATCACGCCCGACATGGCGCGGAAGAAGCGCGACAGCTCGTCGAGCATGTCCACGCCCGTGACACGGGCGAAGATCGAGAACACGAGCGCGGTGCCCCGCCCGAACAGGCGCGCCGTGAGGCCGCTGGGGGCGAGGAACACCTGCAGCGCGCGTCCTTCGAAGAACCCCAACAGCCGCCCCGGGGCCTCGAGGAAGTCGAGCGCGTTGCGCGACGGGGGGGTGTCGAGCACGATCACCTCGAAGTCGTGTTCCTCGTACAGCTCGTAGAGCTTCGCCACCGCGCTCAGCTCCTGCGAGCCCGCCACGGCGGTTGACAGCTCGCGGTAGATCGGGTTCTCGAGGATCTCCTGGCGGGCGCTCTCGTCGCCCGCCAGCCGCGTCACGACGTCGTCGAAGGTCCGCTTGGTGTCGAGCATCATCGCCCACAGCTCGCCCCGTCCCCGCACCCCTGCCTCGCGCAGTGCGGCCCGGTCGATCCGGCTCGGCTCGCTGGAGAGCTGCTGCAGGCCGAGCGCCGAGGCGAGCCGTTTGGCGGGGTCGATCGTCACCACCGCCACCTTCCTGCCCTCCCGGGCCAGGCCGAGCGCCAGTGCGGCCGAGGTGGTCGTCTTGCCGACCCCTCCCGCGCCCACGCACACCAGCACCCGCTTGCCCGCCAGCCGCGCCGCCAGAGGACCCGACCTGGAGCTGCGGGCGGCGGCCATCGCGCTAGAGGGTAGTGAGCGTGCAGGAATAGGCGCCCGCGCTGCGAATACCCAGCGGACGGCTACTGCAGATCAATCCAACACCGGGAGTACCCGTGGAAGGTAAGGCCAAGGTCATCGCGTTCGCCAACCAGAAGGGTGGTGTGGCCAAGACGACGACGACCCTCAATCTCGCCGCCGCATTCGCGGAGGAGGGGAACCGCGTCCTGTGCGTCGACATGGACCCCCAGGGCAACCTCACGATGTCCCAGGGGATCGACCCCGACACGCTCGAGCTGTCGATGTACGACGTGCTCGTGCACAAGGTCTCGATCCGCGAGGTGATCCGCAAGCGCGAGATCGACGTGGCCTGCGCCTCGATCGACCTCGCCGGCGCGGAGATCGCGATGTCCACCATGATCGGCCGCGAGCGGGCCCTGCAGAAGGCCTTCGAGCCGATCCTCGACGACTACGAGTTCATCTGCATCGACACGCCCCCGAGCCTGGGGCTGCTCACGATCAACGCCCTGACGGCGGCCGACAGGGTGATCGTCCCCGTCCAATGCGAGTATCTGTCGATGCGGGGTCTGATCCAGCTCCAGAACACGCTCGCGATGATCCGAGAGAATCTCAACCCGGGCGTCGAGATCGAGGGTATCCTTCCGACGTTGGTCGACTCCCGGACCATCCACGCCAAGGAGGCGATCGAGATTCTCGAAGAAAACTTCGGCGATCGCGTGTTCGCCTCCCGGATCCGCAAGACGGTGCGCTTCGCGGAGGCGCCGGTGAAGGGCATGTCGGTCCTCAAGTACGAGCCTGACGGCGTCGCCGCCCAGTCCTACCGGCAGCTGGCCCAGGAGGTCCTCGCCCATGCCCAATCCTAAGCGGGCGAGCATGCGGGAAGGCCCGCTTGCGGCCCTGTTCCGCAGGACCGAAGAGCAGGAAGGCGAGACGCCGGGTCAGGAGGCGACGGAGGCCCGCGAGCCCGCGGCCGACCCGCCGGTAGCGTCCACCCCCTCCGAGCCGCGGGACGAGGAGGTCGCTGCGCGACCGCCGGAGCCTCCGGCGCGCCCCGAGCCGAGCGTCACCGAGCGCCCTCCCGCCGCTCCCCACCCATCCCTGAGCCCCGCACCCCAGACCGTCGCCGCCCAGACCGCGCGCCCGCCGGCGATGACCAGGCCCGAGCTGACGGTCCCCACTCCCCAGGAGCGCCTCCGCGAGGCCTTCTCCTCCGAACAGCAGGCGGCCCTCGGCAACATGCAGAGCGGCCAGCCCGTGATCCGCGTGGTCGGCGTCGGCGGCGGCGGCGTCAACGCCGTCAACCGCATGGTGGAGGCGGAGATCGGGGGGATCGAGTTCCTCGCCGTCAACACCGACCTCCAGTCCCTGCAGCAGTCCACCGCCGACCTCACCGTCCACATCGGCGCGGAGGTCACGCGCGGTCTCGGGTCGGGCTCCGACGCCGACGTCGGCCGCCAGGCGGCGATGGAGGACTACGACCGCGTGAAGGCGATGCTGAAGGGCTCCGACATGATCTTCATCGCCGCCGGAGCGGGCGGGGGCACCGGCACCGGCGCCGCCCCGATCCTGGCGCGGATCTCCAGAGAAGTCGGGGCGCTGACGGTGGCGATCGTGACCAAGCCGTTCTCCTTCGAGGGCGCCCGCCGCAGCGAGCAGGCCGAGCGCGGCGTGCGCGCGCTGGCCGAGGAGGTGGACACGCTGATCGTGGTCCCCAACGACCGCCTGCTGGGGGTCCTCGACCGCCAGACGGCGATGGTCGAGGCCTTCCGGGTGGCCGACGACGTCCTGCGCCAGGGCGTACAGGGGATCTCCGACCTCGTCACGCTCCCGGGGCTGATCAACCTCGACTTCGCCGACGTGCGCACGATCATGAGCGGGGCCGGCGACGCGCTGCTGGGGATCGGGATGGGGATCGGCGAGAACCGCGCCACCGAGGCCGCCGACCACGCGATCTCCTCGCCGCTGCTGGAAACCTCGGTGGACGGCGCGCGCTCGATCCTGCTGTCCATCACCGGTGGCAGGAGCCTCTCCCTATGGGAGGTCAACGAGGCCGCCAAAGCGGTGTCCCAGGCTGCCCATCCGGAGGCCAACATCATCTTCGGGGCGATGGTCGACGAGAAGCTCGACGACCAGGTGTGGGTGACGGTCGTGGCGACCGGCTTCGCGGCGGACGGGAGGCGGCGCCCCCCGGCCCGCATCACCGAGCCCGCCGCCGGAGAGCTGAAGGTCGCCCGCGCCGCAACCACCGGGCCGCCCCGCCAGTCCCGCCGCGGCGGCCTGGCGGTGGACGAGCTCGAGGTCCCGGAGTTCATTCCCAACGTGTAGACACGGCCCCGGCTGCAGATGGGCGAGGCTGAGCGCGGGGTCATCGCCGCAGGTCACCCGCTCACCGCCGATGCCGGGGCGCGGGTGCTGCGCGAAGGCGGAAACGCGGTCGACGCCGCCGTCGCCGCGATCCTCACGTCGTTCGTCGCGGAGCCGCTGCTGACCGGTCTCGGCGCCGGCGGCCACATGCTCGTGGCCGGCGCCGACACCGAGGTGACGCTGCTGGACTTCTTCGTGGCCGCTCCCGGCGCCCCCTGGGAGGGTCCCCAGGGCCAGGTCTACGCCGAGCTGCTCCCGATCGACGTGTCCTTCGGCGACGCCGACCAGGTGTTCCACGTCGGCCCGGCCTCCTGCGGAGCCTACGGGGCGCCCGCCGGCGTGTGCGAGGCGGCCCGCCGCTGGGGCACGATGCCGCTGGCCGAGCTGGCCGCGCCAGCGGCCGCGCTCGCCCGCGAGGGGGTGGAGCTGAACGGCGGCCAGGCCTACGTCGCCCAGATCCTCACGGGGCTGCTGACCTCGACCCCCGAGATCGCCGCCCTGTGGGCCCCCGACGGGCAGGTGCTGCGCGAGGGTGAGGTGCTGCGCAACCCCGAGCTCGCCGACGCCCTGGAGCTGCTCGCCGGCGAGGGGCCGGACCCCTTCTACCGGGGCCAGGTGGCCGAGGCGGTGGGGGAGTGGCTCGGGCACCGCGGGGGTCTGCTCTCCACGGCCGACCTGGCCTCCTACCGGGCCGTGCCGCGCCGGCCCCTGCGGATCCGCTACCGCGACCGCGAGATCCTCACCAACCCCTCCCCCGCCGCGGGGGGCACCCTGATCGCCTACTCGCTTGCGCTGCTCGACCGCGGCCCCGGCCCGCCCCCGCTCGAGCAGCTCGTGGCGGCGATGGCGGCCGCCCAGGCGGAGCGCACCCCCGAGTTCCTCGAGGGCCTCCAGGAGGAGGACTTCTCCGATCGCTTCCTCGCCCGGCGGCTCGGCTCCACGACCCACATCTCGGTGCTCGACGCCGAAGGGCGCGCCTGCAGCGCGACCTGCACCAACGGTGAGGGCTCGGGCGTGGTCGTGCCCGGGACCGGGCTGCACCTGAACAACGTGATGGGCGAGGAGGACCTCAACCCGCTCGGCTTCCACCGCCACCGCCCCCGCCAGCGGATGCCGAGCATGATGGCCCCGACCGTGGTGATGCGCGACGGCGAGGTCGAGCTGGTGCTCGGCAGCGCGGGCTCCAATCGGATCCGTTCGGCGCTGCTGCAGACGATCCTGGGCGTGGTCGACCGCGGGCTCGGCGCGGCGGCGGCGATCGGGGCCCCGCGCGTGCATTTCGAGAACGGGGTGCTGTTCGCCGAGCCGGAGATCGAGCTGGAGGGCCTCCCCGAGGATCTGCAGATCGTGCGCTTCGGCTCGCGCAATCTGTTCTTCGGCGGCGTGCAGGCCGTGCTCCGGCGCGGCGGGGAGCTGGAGGGCGCCGGCGACCCGCGCCGCGGGGGCGTCGCGGTGCGGGCATGAGGGCGTGAGGGCGTGACGGCGTCGGGTACGCGCGCCCGGCTGGCGGCCTCCGCCGCCGCGCTGGCGTGCCTGGCGGTGCTGACCGGATGCGGGGAGGTGCAGCCGGCCGACGTGTTCATCGTCACCCGCACCGGCTCCACCCCACACGCCCACCTGACCCTGCTCGTCGACGAAGAGGGCACCGTCCACTGCAACGGCACGGCGGCCCCCCACAAGCTCAGCGACCACGAACTCGTGCACGCCGAGGGCATCCAGGAAGACCTCCAGAACCTCGCCTCCCAGAACGCGACCCTGGCGCCCGAGCCGGGCTCGGTGATGAGCTACCGGGTGCGCGACGAAAACGGCACGGTGCACTTCTCCGACAACTCCGCCGGCCAGCCGAAGGTGCTCCACGAACTCGCGCTGTTCGTGCTCAAGACCGCCCAGCAGGTGTGCGGGCTGCCGGAATAGGAGCGCCGAGCCGGCGCGCGGGCGCCCGGGCCCGGCCCCCTGGCCTCAGGCGAAGCGGACCTTGGCCTCAAGCGAAGCGGACCTTGCCGTTGGAGAGCGCACGGGCCTGGGCACGCTCGAGCTGGTCCAGGCGCTCGATCGCCGCCGACAGCAGCATCGTCAGCAGGCGCAGGCGGGCGTTCTCCGAACGCAGCTCGAGCAACTCCTGCTTCGCCTCGACGCCGAACTCGACGGTGGCGGCCATCCCGTAGGCGTCGAGCTCGAGCAGCTCGTCCTCGCTCAGCTCCCGGTCGGTG
>DATJOU010000087.1:0-4574 GCA_035506775.1 Solirubrobacteraceae bacterium
GACATCGGCCTGGAGACGGTCGGAGTGGAGCCCGACGCGCACGGCGTGCCGGTAGACGCCCACCTCAAGGCGGCCGAGCGCCTGTGGGCGATCGGCGACGTCACCGGCCTGTGGCCGCTGACCCACGTGGGCAAGTACCAGGGGGAGGTCGTGGCGGCGAACATCCTCGGAGACCCGAGACGGGCCAACTACGAGGCGGTCCCGCGGGTCGTCTACACCGACCCCCAGGCGGCCGCCGTGGGCGCCTCCGCCGGGATGTTCACCGCGATGGTCCCGCTCTCCTCGATCGCCAAGACGGCCGCCTACACGCGCAAGTACGCAGACGAGACCGGTTTCCTGACGCTGCTGAGCGACGGACAGCGACTGACCGGCGCCTACGCGCTCGGCCCCGAGGCCGGCGAGTGGCTGCAGCAGGCGACGCTCGCGATCCGTTCCCGCACCCCGCTGGAGGTCCTGACCGACACGATCCAGCCGTTCCCCACCTTCTCGGAGATCTTCGTCGGCGCCCTCAAGAGGCTGCGGATGAACATCGCGGCGATGCCCAAAGACGTCGGCGCGGAACCACCGACGATGGGGTGAGACGAGGGCCGGCCGGGGCGGGTCCCGTGAACCCGCCCGCCGCCGATTCGGCTACGTGATCAGCCCGCCCGAGGGCATCAGGCCGTCCCAATGGCCCCTGAACTCCTTGGTGCCGAAGTAATACACTTCGAACGGTTCCTCGCCGAGGTTCGTATAGAGGGGGCGTCCGGCGTAGGTGACCTGCTGGGAGCCGTTGCGGAGCGTGACCGTCCCCAGCAGCGCGGGGTTCACGCCCGCTCCCGCAGTGGGGGCTTCGGTGACGATCAGCGGGGGCCAGTTTTCGGTGCAGCCTTTGATCTTCTGGCACTTCTCGCGCGTCTTTTTGGTCATCGAGCCCTTGTCTTTGCTGAACGTGTAGAGCGTGAGGCCCGACGACGCAACCAGGAATTCGTAGCCGCCGTAGAGGCCGCCCGCCTTGTGGACCTCGACGGTTTCCGCCGACGCGTTACCGACCGTCGCCGCGAAGGCCAGCGCTGCAACGACCAGGCTCGTGGCCAGAGCGTGACTTCTCTTCATGGATCCCACCCCTCTCGTTCGCCGGATTCCGGTGCCGGTCCCCCTGTGGTGGTGTCGCGGCCCCAATGAACCCATTGACGCCCAACTCGGGGAAACCTTCCCAGACCTGTGCATCCTCCCGGGCGTCGGCCGGGCGACGTGACGGGCCGGCGTGCACCCTCAGCGTCTTGCGCGGGCTGCGGCGACGGCCGCGCGGGCTCCCTCCGTGGAGGGGTCGCCGTGGCCGAAGTACAGCGTCTGCGCTTCGATCCCCTCGATCCGGGAGAGCGACTCGTACGCCTGGTCGGTGGAGGTGTTCGCGACCCGGGAAGGAACCTGGGGACCCTCCTCGCCGGTGAAGATGTTGAGGTTGTTCATCGCGTCCCCGACGAACAGCGCATCGTCGAGCGGCGCGTAGAGGACGCAATGACCGTCGGTGTGGCCGGGGGTGTGGATCGCGTGTAGCCGTCCGGGCACGTCGAGCTCCTCGCCGTCGTCGAAAGGGATCACCTGCGCCACCTTGGGCTGCTTGGCGGCTCCGTTGGCCACCATGTGGCGCAGCGCGCGGCGCCCCTGGGCCTGCCTCAGCATCCCGAAGATCGCCAACGGCGATCCTTCGGTCTTCTTGGTCTTCCCCTCGCGGGTGCGCTCGCTGTCCGCCCGGTGGACGTAGACCGGGACCCCGTGGGTGCGCTGCAGCTCGCCCGCGAATCCGACGTGGTCGGGGTCGGCGTGGGTGAGGACGATCGCCTTCACGTCGTCGATCGAGCGGCCGACGTCGGCCAGCGCCGGCTCGAGGGTGTCCCGGTAACCGCTCACGCCCGCATCGACGAGCGTCACCTGACCGTCCTGCTCGAGCAGGTAGAAATGCACGAACTCCGTCCCCAGCGTGCTGACCATCTCGGCAGCAGGGTATCCGGCCCCGGGACGGCGGTGACGAGCCCAAGCGCCGCGCGGGGCCAGGATCGGCTAGCGTTTGGGGCGTCACGCGCGTGGGGGAACCCGGTGAGAGGCCGGGACTGACGCGCAACGGTATGGAGGCGGCGTCCTGGTGGCGCCGCAGCCGAGTCCGAGTACCTGCCGCGTGGCGCCAACACGGTCCCTGTTCTCGCGAATGGACGGCTGGACGTGAACGCCGAGCGCCTTTCGGCTCGCGGATGCGTCTCTCCGCCAACGGAAGGAGATCCCATGAAGGCCAGGTTTCTACTCGGCGCGGTCGCAGCGCTTGTGCTCGCCTGCCCGGCCACGGCAGGCGCCACCGCCTCCCCGGAAGAGATCAAGAAGTCAGAGGAAGCCGCGGTCACGTATCTGCGGTCCCAGCAGTCCGCCAGCGGAGGCTTCGCCGGCTTCGGGGGCGAATGGACGCTGAGCGCGCTGTCCGCCGCCGGGGTGGCGCCGGCGGAAGTCAAGGACGGCGCCTCCGGAACCGACGCCCGCACCTACTACCGGCAGCTCGTCGGCGACCCGGAGACCTGGCCAGGCGAAGGCGAACCGCCCGTGACCGACTTCGAGAACGCAGCCCTGGCGGCCTACGCGGCCGGGATCGACCCGGCGCGGGTGTCGGGCGCCCAGAACCTGATCGCGCAGATCGTCGCCCAATACGACCCGGCGACACCCGGCTACTACGGGGAACACGGGTTCCTCAACGGGACCATCTTCGCGCTCCTCACGCTTGCCGACACGCACACCCAGAAGGGCGCCCAGCGGGTGCCCGAGGCCCTGCTCGAACCGTCGATCGCGGCGCTGCGGGCCAACCAGCACACCGACGGCGGCTGGACGTACGTGACGGCTGCCGGCAGCCAGGAAGCGCTCGAAGCGCCCTCGGAAGCCGAATTCACCGGCGCCGCGATGGCCGCGTTGTGCGGTGCGGGTGTCCCCGCGAGCGACCCGGCGATCAAAGCGGGACAGCACTTCCTCGCCGAGGACCTCGAAGCCGAAACCGAAGCGAGCGGAGCATTCGCGACCGAATTCGGGCCCAACACCGACTCCAACGCTTGGGCAGTGGAGGGACTGAACGCGTGCGGACTGCCCGCTCAGAGCGCCGAACTGACCACCTCGCACGGCGACACCCCGATCGACTACCTGATCTCCCAGCAGCTGGGAGGAGGGGGCTTCAAGTACGAAGCGGCGGAAACGAGCCCGAACCTCTACTCATCCCAGGACGGGCTCAGGGCGCTCGCCGGCGGCGGCTTCACCGCGACGCCCCCGAAGACCCATCACGGCATCCACCGGTGGGTCGCCCAGGCGAGCTTCGAAGCGGGCGTCGCGGCCGAGCTGACGCTGATCGTCGACGGAGCCTCGGGTGTGAAGCCGTGTGCCGTCACGGTCACGCCGACCGGGACGACCACCACGCTGGGAGCGGTGCTGGGTGCGGCCAAGAGCTCCGGCAGCCCGGCGGGATGCGTCACGGCTTACACCCCGGAAAGCGGCAAGGGTAAGGTGACCGCGATCGACGGGCAGACCGAAGCCGGCGGGTGGAAGGTGGCCGTCGACGGGGGCAGGCAGGCGAGCGCCAAGACCTCCACCAAGGTCAAGGTCGGGGCCACCCTCGTGCTGACGCCCTGAGGATGCGCCGGGTGGAGCACGGCCGCAGATCCATCGCCGCGCTCACCGTGGCCGTCGTCGCAGTCTGTGCGGCGACGGCCACCGCCGCGCCGAGCGAGGTCGAGGTGCGAATCGAGGGGCGCACCCAGACGCTGTTCGAAGGTCCCGTCCTCACAGAAGGCCACGCGGTTCGGGCCCGCAGCGAAGCCGAAAGCCACTCCTGCGACGGGATCAATCCCAACGACCCCCAGAACACGCAGCCGGGACCGACCCCGACCGCCTCGGCGGTGGACGCGACGGCGATCTCCGGAGGGTCGTTCGACGGACGCTGGGACGCGAGCTACGACGACTTCCTGGTGACCGAATGGGACGGCGAACGGGAAGCGGAAGGCAACAGCTGGAGCGTGCTGGTGAACGGGACCCTGCTGACCGTCGGCGGCTGCCAGTACGAGCTCGCGGAAGGCGCGCAGGTGCTGTGGGCCTTCGGGCCGGACAAACCGCTGCTGGCCCTCTACCCGCTCGGCGCAGCCGAAGGCGGCGCGTCGCTGACGGCCGTCGCGCAGGCCGGCGTCCCGTTCGTGGTGGAAGTGCTCGCACACAAACCGGCCTCCGGGTCGCCCCCCGCGAGACCCGGACGTGGAGGCTTCACGCCCGACGGGGCGGCTCAGATCGTCCCCGTGGCCACCGCTCCGAACGGTGCCGAGACGCCGCTGTCCGAACAGCCGCTCGCGACCACCGACGCGGCCGGGGACGCGTCGGTCACCTTCGCGACTCCCGGGTGGCACCGAATCAAGGCGATCGCCGGGGGCGCGCTTCGCTCCAACCGGATCGACGTCTGCGTGTGCGCCCCCGGAGAGGCGAGCTGCGGGCAGATACCCGGCGAAGATCTCCCTCGCGAGAACGGCGTGGCGGCGGCTGAACCGCCGAGCATCAGCTGCTCTGCCACGTCACCGGGT
>DATJOU010000088.1:0-9482 GCA_035506775.1 Solirubrobacteraceae bacterium
CAAGCTCCTCGCCTTCGGCCCGTTTTGGGGCGGGCAGCACCTCGAAGTGAACGTCCATGACCCGGTTCTCGAAGAGTGGGAAGAAGAACTCCCGTGACCTCCAGTAGCACCCAGGCTCGGTTATGCTCGTCGCGGTACGAGGGGGCCGGGGCGAACGGCGTGTGTCCGAACCCCGCCTCGGCTCCGGGAGCACGGAGGTGCCGTCCATGATGCGTCTACGCCGCATCTGCTTTGCTGCCCTCGCTGCCGGCGTTCTCGGCGGTCCGTTCACGTCGAGCGCCACCGCCGCCCCTCCATCCGGCGCAGCCGCAGGGCCCAATTACTCGCTGTACGTGGACTTCGTGCGACTCGGCAAGCTTTCGATCAACGAGAGCGCCCACGAATGCGCGGTAGAAGGCCTGATCGAGCTTCAGGGCGAGTGCACTGCCGAATCTACGTTCTCGGCGACCTTGTTCGTTCCGTCGGGATTCCTCGAAGTGGGACTGGATGTCGAAGGCATCGCCCAGCGCAGCGGCCGGGTCGCCTACTCCGGGTGGGGAAGACTGAATCTCGAATTCGCCGGCAGACCCAAGGTCTGGGTGGAAGTCAGACAGTCCCCGTAGGCAGATGTCGCAGGGCGCCCTCCACGGGGTTGCCGGCACCGGTGGAGGGCGCCCTGCGCCGGATCGCGATCGGGCCGGGGGACGCAGCGCGAGCCGGAGGTTCGTGTCGGTGATATTCACGTCGAGGCACCGACGTGCCGATGAACCAATGAGATGCCTCCTCCGCTTGCCGTGCTGCGGGATGATCCGCATGCGCGGAGCAGCGCTCAGAAGCGTGCGCTCTCCCTGACCTTCGGCCTTCTCGGCGCGCTCCTGCTCGCCTATCTCGTGTACCTGCTGGTCACCCCCGAAGGGTCGCTGGCGGTCAACGGGTGGGGAGCGGCCGGCTATGAGCTCGTGCTCGGCGCGCTGTGCCTCGCCGCAGGGCTGGTGCCGGCCCGCCGACGCGTCGTCCCTGTCCTCCTCGGGCTGGCGACGATGTCATGGGCGATCGGGGACTTGTGGCTCACCGCCGAGTCCCTGAACGGTGCTACGCCCCCCACCCCCTCGGTGGCGGACGCCTTCTATCTGAGCTTCTTCCCGCTCGCCTGCGCGGGGATCCTGGTGTTCATGCGGGGCGAGGTCCGGCGCCTGGGCAACCCGAGCTGGCTGGACAGCTCGATCGCCGCCCTCGGCGCCGCCGCCGTGTGCGCGGCCTTCGCGTTCCACACCGTCCTCGAAGCGGCCGGAGGAACTCGCCTGGAAGTCGCCACCAACCTCGCCTACCCGATCGGGGACCTGCTGCTGCTGATCCTGGTCGTCGGCGGAACGGCCATGCTCGCGGGGCGCAAACGGCTCCCGTGGCTGCTGTTGGCGACGGGGATGCTGCTGAACACGATCGGCGACACGTTCAACCTGTTCTCCTCGACGGCCGGGTCCACCCACGTGGGCTCGCTGTTCAACAACATCGCCTGGCCGGCCTCGATCTTCCTGATCTGCGTGGCGATGTGGCTGCCTCCGGGCGCGGCGGATCCGCTCGCCCAGCCGAAGCCTCCCGGCTTCGCGCTCCCCGGAGTCGCTTCGCTGGCCGCGCTCGTCGTGCTGATCGTGGGGAGCTTTCGCCACCCGGGACCGGTGGCGGTCGCACTCGCCAGCGCAACTCTCATCCTCGCGGGCGTGCGGCTGGCGAGACTCATGCACTCCCTGCGCACGCTGACCCTCAAGCGCCACCGCCAGGCGATCACCGACCAGCTCACGGGCCTGGGCAACAGACGCGCGTTGTTCGACGTGTTGAACGCGTGGTTCGCGGAGCAGGAGGCGGGCGACTCCGGCGCCCGCAGCCTCTCGTTCCTGTTCATCGACCTCGATCGCTTCAAGGAGATCAACGACTCCTTTGGCCACCCCGTCGGGGACGAGCTGCTCCGCCTCCTGGGACAGAGGCTGAGACAGGCGCTGCGGGACGGCGACGCGCTGATGCGCTTGGGTGGCGACGAGTTCGCCGCGCTGCTGCTGGATGCCGATCCCGCTCGGGCCGAAGCGATCGCGAAGCGGCTCAGCGACGCGCTGGAGCACCCGTTCACGCTCGAGTCCCTCGCCGTTCAGATTGGAGCGAGCATCGGGATCGCCAACGCGCCGGGAGATGCTCAGGACGCCGAGGGATTGGTGTTGCGGGCGGACCTCGCGATGTACCGCGCGAAGCTCACCGGCGACGCCTACACGCGGTATGACCCGAACGTGGACGAGCACGGCAACCTGCTCCGCCTGGCTGACGGGCTGCGGACCGCCATCGCCGAGAACCAACTGGTGCTCCGCTACCAGCCACAGCTCGACCTGCGCACCGGCGCCGTGCCGGCGGTCGAGGCGCTGCTGCGGTGGACCCATCCCGAGCACGGTGAGATCCCCCCGACCCGCTTCGTCGCGATCGCCGAGCAGTCCGGCCTGATGCCGGCGCTGACCGACTGGGTCCTCGACCATGCCATCGCCCAGTGCGCCGAGTGGCAGGGGCAGGGGTCGGAGATCGTCGTGTCGGTGAACATCTCCCCCACGAACCTGCTCGATCCCGGCTTTCCGGGCACCGTCGAGAAGACCCTCGAGCGCCATGGCGTCAGCCCGCGGCGGCTCGTGCTCGAGATCACCGAGCACTGCGTGATCAGGGAGTTCGAGCGCTCGAAGGGCGTCGTCGAACGCCTACGGGCGTCGGGAGTGATGGTTTCGATCGACGATTTCGGCTCCGGCTTCACCTCGCTGGCCTACCTCAGCGGCCTCGCCGTCGGCCAGCTCAAGCTCGACCGGGGATTCGTCAACCGGCTCGCCACGATCCGCAGCGAGCGCGACCTGCAGTTGGTCAGGTCGACGATCGACCTCGGCCACGCGCTCGACATGCACGTGGTGGCCGAGGGGATCGAGGATCCCGAGACCCTCGACCTGCTGCGTGAGCTCGGCTGCGACGTCGCCCAGGGCTTCCTGATCGGACACCCGGCGCCGCCCGAGACGCTTTCGTTCCCGAGCGTTCCCACCTCTTCACCGCACGAGTTCAAGGTCTCCCGCGGCGCCCAGAGTCTGGCCGCCGGCGAGTCCGACTAGGTGAGTCCAGCCACCGGGTCGGTGTGACCCCCGGTCGGGTTGCGGCCCGACCCGGCCCGCGGCTGACCGTTCGTCCACTCCGGGTCGGCGACCCTAGGCTCCGAAACACGGGAGCCGATCTGTCCATTGTGGGTATCTCCGTCCAGGCCCGCGTATGAGTGACGTCGCCGTCTGCGAAGGGGTTCCGGCGGCCGTCGCCGTGCTGGGAGAGGCCGGTTCGGTCGAGCGGGCAACGAGCGGCTTCGTGGAGCGGTTCGAGCTCCAGGACGGTTTGCTGGCCTCGTTCCCGCCCGAGCTCGAGCAGATCACGGGCGGTGAGGCGGACCGGCTGACGGTGCCCCTCGACGGACTCGAGGCCGACCTCGTGGCGGTGATCGACAGAGAGGGCCGGCGGACCGCTGTGCTCACGATCCCCACGACCCCCGACGAGGGTGACACCGACCGGGGAAGCCCGCTGCTGGAGGAGCCGCTCGACGAGAGCCCCGCGATCATCTGGCTGAAGGACCTCGAGGGTCGCTACCTGTACGTGAACCGTCGCTACCTCGAGCAGCTCGGGACCGATTCCGACGCCGTGCTGGGTCACACCGACATCGAGCTGACGGCGGCGCGATCGATCGAAGGGATGCGGCTGGAGGAAAAAGGCACTGCGGGGCGCGAGCCGCTCGAGCTCGAGTACATGATCGGCGCCTTCGAAGAGCGCCCGGCGTTCGCTGCCCTGCGTTTCGCCCTGCGCGACGGGGACGGACACCCGACGGCGATCTGCGGCGTCGCAGCACCGCTTCCCGAAGCCTCCCTGGCACGTTCGGAGTGCGAGCGGCTGATGCGGATCGACCGCTGGCGAAGGCTCGACGCGTTCGCGATCCGTCAGGAGCTGCTCGACGAATGGGGACTGACGCTGGCGGACGGCAGCTCCGGTCCCCCCCTCGACCGCGACGACCGCGTGGCAGCCGTGCTGGTCGAGCGGGACGAGGCCCTCGCCACGGCAGCCCGGCTCGAGGAAGAGCTCGCCAAGGAGCGCGAGCAGCGCGACACCCTGCGGGCCGAGTCGGAAGTCGCCACCCGCAGAGCCGACGAGCTCGACGGCGAGGTGACGGCGGAGCACGCCCGGGCCGCCGAGCTCAAACAGTCCCTGGCCGAGGCTGAGTCGCGCGTGGCCGAGCTGCGCGGCGAGCTCACCACCGTCCGGGCCGAGCTCGAGGAGCACGTCGAGCACGAGCACGAGCTGGAGGCCGCCGTGTCGGTGACACCGGCGAGCGACGGGCTCGAGTGGGCCACGACCGCGCAGCGCGCGTTCTCGGCGGCCCTCGGAGGCCTCACCGAGTGGCGCGCGATCCTCGAGCACGCGGTCGAGACGCTGGGTTCGGAGGGCGGCTGGGACGCCACCGTCGCGTGGTGCCGTGACGACACCCGTGGGTCGATGAGGTGCGGCTCGATCTGGATGCGGGACCCGGCCGGCCTGGAGGCCTTCCAGACCCGCACCTGGCACCACCGCAAGGACCTCACGAGCGCCGAGTTCGGACGTGCCCGCAACCGTATGGCCACCACCTGCGTGCTCGAGTTGCGGTCGGCCGAGGACCCGCTCCTGAGGGCCGCCGCCGAGGACGGGATGGGCTCGGCGCTCCTCGTCCCCGTCAACGACAACGGCGAGACAATCGCGATGCTGGAGCTGCTGTCCCGCGTGGACACGGCCCCGAACGCCGAACTGATGGTGTCACTGGAAGCGATCGCCCTGCAGCTCGGGGTCGTCGCACAGCTGCTCAAGCTCGCGGATGTGCCGCGGTGGAGGATGGGGCGGCGGTGAGTTTTGCCCCCGGCGGCGTCCGGGCGTAGGATTTCCACATCACCGATCGGAGGATCTTCGGGGTATTGGGGGGCTTGGCCGCGGCCGCGCTGATGTGCGCCGGCGCACCCGCTCCTGCCTTCGCGGAAGAAAAATGGGAAGCCGGACCGAGCTCTGCCCAGGCCCACCCCGAAGGCGTCAGCGCCGAACTGCCCGAAGGGACGGTGCTGGTGGCGGGAGGCAACGAAGCCTTCGAATCCGAGGGCGAGCTCCTGTCCGCCGCGGGAACCTCCTTCAGCGCCGCGGGCAAGATGATCCAGAGGCGTCTGTGGGGCGCCGCCGCCCTGCTCGCGAACGGGAACGTGCTGATCGCCGGCGGCGACCCCGCGCGAATCCAGTCGACCCCGGTGCCGGAGACGGCCGAAGTGTGGAGCAGCGCCCTGGGAGGGATGTTCTCAGCCACCGAACCGATGCACGTTCCCCGCCAGGTGTTCACGCTCACGACGCTTCCGAACGGGGAGGTGCTGGCCGTCGGTGGCTCCCCAGACCTCGAAAGCGGCTCGGGGTCCGCGACGGCCGAACTGTACAACCCGGAAACCAACAGCTGGACGGCGACCGGCTCGATGCCGGCGGGGCGTCTCGGACAGACCGCGACATTGCTCCCGGACTGCCGCGTGCTGGTGGTGGGGGACAACCCGACCGCGGTCACCTACGACTACCTGACAGGGACCTTCACCCCCGCCGGGAGCGAGGGCGCGTTCCAGCGCAGCTACCAGACGGCCACCCTGCTGGCCAACGGTGAGGTACTGATCGCCGGTGGGGTAAACGGCGAAGGCACACCGCTGGCGTCGGCCTCGGTCTTCAACCCGGCCACGGACACCTTCACCCCGACCGCCAACCCAATGGCGACCCCCCACACACAGGGGTTCGCGGCCCGGCTGGCGGACGGGCGGGTGATCGTCGGCGGCGGGCTGAACGCCCCCGGCAAACCCACCACCGCGGTGGAAATCTACGACCCCGCCACCAACAGCTTCTCCGCAGCCGCCCCACTGCCGCCGAACCCGATCGCCGTCAGCCCGGAGGCAGCGACATTGTCCAACGGTCAGGTGATCGTGATGGCGATCGAAACCGGCCACAACTCCGACATCTACACACCAAGCGCCGGCGGGGAACCCGTGTCCCCGCCCGCCGAGAACTGCTCCGGGCTGAGCGCGGTGGCGTCCCCTGAACCCGGCCCCGGCAACTCCGCCAACAGCTCCTCGAACAGCGGCAGCTCGAGCGGGACCGGCACCGTCACGCAAACCGTCGTGCCCGTCATCACCCCCGTGGCGCACCCTTTCACCTTCCGCTCGGCCAAGCCGAACGGCGCCGGCGCGATCACCTTCACCGTGTCCGCGACCGCGCCGGGCCGGTTCACCGCCACCGCACGTTCGGGGCACCTCACCTACGGCCGCGTGACCGTGCACGTGTCACATGCGGGCAAGCTCAGCTTCGTGATCTCACCCTCCAAGCATTTCCGGTCGCTGCTCCGCGCGGGTCACACCGTCCACGTCACGGTCACGATCGCCTTCACCCCGGCGTCAGGCGCCCGTGGCTCGACTCACGTGGTGAAGGTCACCGTGCACGGCCGCCGCGACTGAACGGCGTCGTCATTTCGCCTCCCTGAGCGTCGTCGTGCGGGTGGTGGTGGTGCTCCTGCCGTTGTTGACGCTGCTCGCCGTTACCGTGACCCGAAGCGACCCGCGTCGCCTGAGCATGCGCCGTCCGAGCGAGGCGATGTGGACCCGCACGCGAGCCTTCTTGCCGGCGCGGGCTTCGTAGTTGGCAGTCCCCAGCGGACGACAACCCCGCCCGCAGCGCGCCGCGACCGCGCTCGAGCGCTTCGCGGCGGGTTCCCAGAGGCGGATCGTGACCGTCCCTCGGCAGCCGCCCGAGGCGCCGGTCGGGCAGCCCACCTCGATCGGGGCCACCCCACGATGGCTGACGGTGACCGGCGCCGGCACCAGCGAGACCGGCACGACGGCGAGCCCTTGAGCGACGCCGCCGGTCGTGGGGGCCGGCGGAAGCACCACCGAGGTCGCCGCGGACCTTTCGGAGCGCTTGATGACGACGAAGTCCTTGGCGGTCCGCTGCACCCTCAACTCCTGACCCACGTCCGCCGCCGCCACCACGTAGGTCTGGGCCGTGGCTCCCGCGATCGGCGCGCAGTCCTCACCGGTGGCGCCGCATCGCAGCCATTCGTAGCCGTAGTCGGTCCACGGGTAGGTCCTGGAGAACTCGGGCGCGGTCAGCGTCTGGCCCTGCTGAGGGGTGCCCGTCACCTCGGGTTCGGATGGGGGGTCCGGCTGCCAGGCTCGGGAGGCAGCCGGAAAGCCGAGGGCCCAGACCACGATTGCCGCCACCACCGCGGCGGAGATGCCCGCTGTACCGCAGAGGGGTTGCCGCTTGACCGCTGTTTGCGTGAGACGAGGCGCTGGGAACACGTTGTCCTCCGTGACGTTCCACTGGCGGCCGAGCTATCTCTCTCGAGACCTCTGGCTTTGCGTCCCCGCCTCGCAGCGAGTTTGCCCTTTTCAGTCCTGACTGTGAAGTCCTTTACGGGCAGTATCGGCCGCCGGTGGCTACCCCTTAGGGCCTACAGGACGGATGTTGGGTGACGCGGCCCGGGCGCTTGCGGCAAAAGGGAAGGGCCCCGACGTCGCGGGGCCCTTCCCTCGGGGGTGGGAGCGCTGGGGGAGGCTCTACGTCAGTTGGGCGGCGCACCGTTGCCGCCGTGGCTACAGGATCCGCCCCGGCCCTGGCCCTGGTTCTGGCTCTGGCTCTGGCCCTGGCCGTTGCCCGAGCCGTTGGGCTCGTAGCGGCCGAAGCCCGGGCGGGGGCCGTGACCGTGGCCGCCGGGGGTCGTCGCGGCGAGCACCGCCACGAGCGGAGCGGTCGCCGTTTCGAATTCGGTGACGGCAGGCGCGAATGCCTTGTAGGCCGCTTCGAGCGCCGCGCGGTATGCCTTCTTGGCTTCCCTGGCCGACGTCCAGAAGCTCGTCAGCGCTTCCTTGCAGGCCGCGCTGAGTTCGAAGCCCGGTTCGTGGTGTTCGGCGAGGGCGGGACACGCTTCGTGCAACTTGGTGGCGTCCGCCTTGAGCGCTTCCCACACGGTCTTGGCGGCCGCCGCGTCGGCGGTCCTCTTGGCCGCGTAGGCAGTGGCGAGCTTTTCGCAGGCGCTCTTCAGTTCCTTGGTCTGCGTTTCGGTCAGGCTCGCGAGGCCCTGGGCCTGCCAGTCGGAATGACCTCCCCACGGGCCACTGGGGCCGTTGAGGTGCCCGTTCAAGGGCACGCCGGCCTCGGCGCACAGGCCCTGTGCCCCTCTGCCGCCGAAGTCGGCCCGATGACCGAAGCGGCCGCGACCGTGGTGTGCCAGCGCCGCGCTCGGGACGCTCAGCGCCGTCAGTCCACAGACGGCCACGACGATGGTCATCGCTACTCGGGATCGGATCAGCATTCTGGGAAACCTCCTTGGAAGCCGCTTTCCGGGTCGGTGGGAGGGCATTCCCGGCTCGGGTGCCCACTAAACCGCGCTCGGACGCCCGGTTGACCGGGCGGACCACGGACGGCGTCCCTCACCCCTGAGTTTCCCGCCCGCACGATGGTGGTCGGCCGTTACCCCGGCGACCTTTACACGCGTCGGCGATCGGACCACGAGCGACGGACAGACGGCCAACAAATGATGTGGCAAACGTCACAAGCGCGATAAAATGGGGTCGTCCCATTGACTCGTGCCGAAAGGCGGCGCGGGCAACAGCCAGGGCGTATGAACAGGCAAGGGAGGCAACATGAATAGCCCCGCAGCAAGCTCCGAGGGAACCTACGCGCCGGCCGGCGACAGAGGCGGCCTGCTCGACGCGATCCGGGAGGTGACGCGCTACTGGTGGCTCTGGCTGGTGCTGGGGATTCTGTGGGTCGTCGCCGCCCTGGTGATCCTGCAGTTCAACCACGCCTCGATCACGACCGTCAGCGTGATCCTCGGGATCATGTTCGCGGTGGTGGCGGTGGAGCAGTTCGTGCTAGCCGCGACCGTTGACAGCCTGGGCTGGCTGTGGGCCGTGTTCGGGGTGCTGTTCGCGGCCTGCGCCGTGATCTGCTTCGTCGAACCGGCCGGGACCTTCACCGGCCTGGCCAACGTGCTCGGGTTCCTGTTCGTGTGCGTGGGCGTCTGGTGGATGATCCGGGCGTTCCTCTACAAGGAGCTGGACCCGACCTGGTGGCTGGGCCTGGTGGCCGGCGTCCTGATGGTGGTGCTGGGGTTCTGGACCAGCGGGCAGTTCTTCCTGCAGAGGGCCTACACGCTGCTCGTGTTCGCCGGCATCTGGGCGCTGATGGAGGGCGTGACGCTGATCGTCCGCTCCTTCCAGATCCGCAGCATCAACAAGTCCCTCTGACCGGCCGAGGGGGCTGCGAGCCTGCCCCGGCCCGCCCGGATTCAGCGGGTGGGCCGGGTCAGCTCGGGCATTCCTGCCCGCCCGCCGTGAAGCCGCTTTCGAGGCACGGTTCGATCAGCGGCGTCTGCCAGCTGCCGGTTCCTTCGAGGATCGGTTCGATGTCTT
>DATJOU010000089.1:0-4193 GCA_035506775.1 Solirubrobacteraceae bacterium
CGCGGTCTCGATCTTCCGCATCTATGCCCAGTACGAGCCGCTGCGCGTGTTCTGGAGCCTCGCGCTGGTGATCGGGCTCGCCTCGATCGCCGTCTGGATCCGCTTCGCGGTCGCCTACGCAGAAGGCAGCGGCCGCGGGCACGTGCAGTCCCTGATCCTCGGCGCGGTGCTCTTCATCGCCGCGGTCGTGCTGTGGGCGCTGGGCGTGATCGGGGATCTGCTCGCCGCCCAGCGGGTGATGACCCAGCGCAGCTTCGAGCGCATCCGCCGGATCGAGCTGGCGCTGGAGATCGAGCCCTCGCACTACGAACGCGCCGTGCCGGCCGTCCCCGAGCCGCAGGACGGAGTGCTGGCGGGCAAGCGGGGGGCGTTGCCGGAGCACGAGGGCGAGCCGGACCGCGGCGCCGAGCGCGGCTCCAGGGCGGTCCGGCTGTGAGCGGCGTGACCGTCTCCAGCGACGGGGTCGTCACCGGCAACACGTTCGACAAGTACGGCAGCTCGAACCCGCTGGTGCGGCGGATGATGACCAGCTTCGAGCGGACCGCGGTCGAGCTGTTCGACCTCGCCGCCCCGGACTCGGTGCTCGACGTCGGCTGCGGCGAGGGGGTGCTCGTCCAGCGCTGGGCACGGCGGCGGCCGGCGTCCCGGTTCGTGGGCATCGACCTCGAGGAGCCCTCGATCCAGCAGGGCTGGTCCGAGCACCAGGCACCCAACCTCGAGTACCGCGTGGTGGACGAGCCCGGGCTGCCGTTCGCCGACGACGAATTCGAGCTCGCCAGCGCGATGGAGGTGCTCGAGCACCTGCCGGACCCCGAGCAGATGCTGTCCGAGATGGCCCGCTGTGCCAGCCGCCACCTGCTCGTGTCCGTCCCCCGGGAGCCCATGTGGCGGATGCTGAACATGGCGCGCGGCGCCTACTGGTCCTCGTGGGGCAACACCCCCGGCCACCTCAACCACTGGTCGGGGCGCTCGCTGCGGGCGCTGTTGTCGGGCACGGGCGAGGTGCGCGAGGTGCGCTCGCCGTTCCCCTGGACGATGGTGCTTGTCAGCCTCTAGAACCGCGTCCCCCTCCAGGGGCCGGCCCCGGCAGGCGAGCCCCTCATACGCCAGCGGCGCTCGCATCCTGGCGATCGGAATCGCCTCCACGGGGCTGCTCACGTTCGCCTACTTCTCGGTCGCCAGCCACGTGCTGGGGAGCTCCCAGGCCAAGCGGATCGACGTCCTGTGGTCGGTGATGTTCGTGATCATCTCGGTGATCTACAGGCCGGTGGAACAGCTGCTCTCGCGCTCGATCGCGGGGCGGCGGGCCCGCGGGCACGAGCAGCACCGGCTGCGCGGACCGATGCTGATCCAGGCCACCTTCGCGCTCGTTTTCGCGATCGTGGCGCTGGCACTCCACGAACAGCTGATCCAAAACGTCTTCGAAGGCTCGACGGCGCTGTACCTGGTGCTGCTGGTCGGGACGCTCGCCTACGCCGCCAGCTACTTCGCCAGGGGATGGCTGGCCGGGCACCAGCGCTTCGGGCTGTTCGGCGGGCTGGTGCTGATGGAGTCGGTGTCGCGTTTCTGCTTCGCCCTCGCGGTCGCGATCGGCCTGGCCAGCGGCGAGAACGTGGTGGCACTCGGGATCGCCGCCGCCCCGCTGCTGTCGCTGGTGGTGGTGCCGGCGGCCTTCCTGCACGGCGGCGTGGAGCACCGCGGGGACGCCGGCGGGCCGGCCGTGGGGGGAGCGGCGTCGGTCGCGGGGGAGCCGGACCCGGAGCGTGTCCCCCCGGCGCCGGCGGGCGACCCGGCGCCGGCGGGCGACCCGGCGCCGGTGGACGAGCCGCTCCCCGAGGTGATGACGGCGGACGAGGCCGACGCGGCGTTCGCCGGCCCGGGGACCGAGAGCGTCCAGGAGACCGCCGCCCACGACGAGCTCTCGCTGCGCCGGGGGGGCTTCTTCGCCGTCTGGGTGTCGGGCATCATGCTGGCCGAGCAGACGCTCCTGAACGGCGGCGTATTGACCGTGGACGCGACCTCCCACCAGCGGGCGCTGGCCGGGATCGTGTTCAACGTGCTGCTGATCGCCCGCGCCCCGCTGCAGCTCTTCCAGGCGGTCCAGACCTCGCTGCTGCCACACCTGACCGGGCTCGAGGCGACGGCCGGCCACGAGGAGTTCTCGCGCGCCGTGCGCACGACCGTGAAGGCGATCGCCGCCTTCGCCGGGGCCGTGGCGCTGGGGCTGCTGCTGCTCGGCCCCTGGGCCCTGGGGCACGTCCTCTTCGGCCAGACCTACAGCTACGGGCGCTTGGGCCTGGCGCTGATCGGGATCGGGATGGGCTTCCACCTCTGCTCGGGGGCGCTGAACCAGGCGGCCCTGGCCCGCAACCGCGCGCGGGCGGCGGCCGTCTGCTGGCTGGCGGCGGCGTGCGCGTTCATCGTCTGGATGCTCTCCCCGGTGGTGGGCGAAGAGGTGCTGCGGGCCGAGATCGGATACGTCGCAGGCACCGCCCTGCTCGCCGTCCTGCTGCTGCTGCTCTACCGCCGCGGGACCCCGGAGCCGGTGTCCGCCGGCGAGCCGTAGGCGCCTAGCGAAAGGGCTGCAGCGAGCGGTCGATCTCGAGGAAGGCCTCGGCGGGGTCGTCGCGGTGGAAGATCGCCGACCCGGCGACGAACAGGCCCGCCCCCGCCTCGGCGCAGGCGGGAGCCGTGCGCGGGTCGATGCCGCCGTCCACCTCGATCGCCACCCCGTCTCCCACCAGCGAGCGCAGGCGGGGCAGCTTCTGCAGCGAGTGCTCGATGAACGGCTGGCCGCCCCAGCCCGGGTTGACGGTCATGCACAGCGCGATGTCGATCGCTCCCTCGAGCTCGGACAGCACCTCCGGCGGGGTGGCCGGGTTGACCGCCACGCCGACCCCGGCCCCCAGCTCGCGCACGAGGTTGACGGCGTAGGCGAGATGGGCGGTCGCCTCGGCGTGGATCGTGAGCGAGTCGGCCCCGGCGGACACGAAGTCGTGCAGCTGGCGTTCGGGGCGCTCGATCATCAGGTGGGCCTCGATCATCCCCCCGGCCTCGCGGACCGTTCCCGCCAGCGCTTCGACGACCAGCGGACCGACCGTGATCGGCGGGACGAAGTGGCCGTCCATCACGTCCACGTGGATCAGGCGGGCGCCGGCGGCCATCACCTCCTCGACCTGTTGGCGCAGCCGGCCGAAGTCGGCGGACAGGATCGAGGGGGCGACGAGGACGCTCTCGCGGAGCTCCGCGGGTGAGGTCATACGGCCTGCAGCATCGTGTCGCCGCAGTTGTTGCACTTCAGCACCGCCGTCGATGACATGCGCACGATCGTGGAGTGCTCGCCGCAGTTCGGGCACACCGAGCTCAGCTCGAAGCGGTGCAGGCAGTACACGCAGCGGTAGCGGCCCGGGAGGTTCGTGGGCCGCAGCCACGGCTCCCCGCAGTGGGGGCACACCGGCCCCAGGTCCACAGGCGCCTTCGCAGCTCCGGGCGGATCTCCCTCCGTCACGTCCTACCCCCGGCGCAGCCGCGCGATGTAGAAGCCCGCCGTGCCGTCGCGGTGCGGCAGCGTCTGCCGCGCCTCGCCGTCCGGGGCGAACTCGGGGCGGGATTCCAGGAAGGCGGCGATCACGCGCTCGTTCTCATCCGGAGAGATCGTGCACGTAGAGTAGACAAGCACCCCTCCCGGACGGAGCACGTGGGCTCCGGCGTCCAGGATCTCGGCCTGGGCGCGGGCCAGCTCCCCGATCGCGTCCTCGCGCATGCGCCAGCGCAGGTCGGGCCGCGCCCGCAGGGTCCCCAGGCCGCTGCAGGGGGGATCCACGAGCACCCTGTCGAAGGCGGCTTCCTCCCGCGGCCGGGCGGCGTCGGACACCTCCACGCGGACGTTCCCGGCCCGCATCCGGTCGGCGGTCCGGGCCAGCACCCCCGCTCGGCGTCGGTCGCGCTCGACCGCCACGACCTCACCGCGACCGTGCATCAGGGCCGCCAGGTGGGTGGTCTTGCCTCCGGGGGCGGCACACAGGTCCAGCACGCGCTCGCGCGGGTCGGGGGCCAGGGTGCGCGACACGAGCATCGCCGCGCGCGACTGGCCGATCAGCGCCCCCTGCGCCCACAGCGGCGAGCCGTGCAGGTCGAAGGGCGCCTCGAGCACCAGCGCCTCCGGCAGCTCGGGGTCGCCGTGGCTGGCAACG
>DATJOU010000090.1:0-3171 GCA_035506775.1 Solirubrobacteraceae bacterium
GGAGCCATGGCGGCCGCCGCCGTCGAGGAGTTCGACTCCGGCCTCCAGACGCTCGCGGGGATCCACCGTGATCCGTCAGAACGACTCGAGGCCGCGCTCTACTACCTCGTCACCTACATCGACGCCACCATGGGCGCCGGCGCGATACGCGTCGACGCCCCGTTCGCGCTCCAAGGACTCGCCGACTCGTTGCCGCCGCATATCGAGTCGCTCACGAACGTACTCGGCGACGCACTCGACACAGTGCCAGCTGTCTCGACCGGTGGCGCCTCGCGCCAACAAGCTGCCGAGCTGTTCCTGCGCGTCGCCTATTCGCAATATCTCGTGCCCGACCCCGCACCCGAACACGTGCTCGCGCTCGTGCGTGCGATCGCCGGCCTCGACCTGCCGACATCATCGATCTGGAGCCGACCCGCCGATCTGTGCTCCGGCGGCGAAGAGAGCACGCGTGATCGGGATCGCCACTCCTAGGTCAGCTTCAACCGCCGAGGGCGATCGCTCCTGGCAGGCGTCGGTCGCCACCACCCCCCGGGCGTCAGCGCGGCCGGGGCAGCCCGAGCCCGCGCTGGGCGATGATGTTGCGCTGCACCTCGCTCGTGCCGCCGTAGGTGGTGGTCCCGAGAGAGAACCGGAAGGCGTACTCGGCCGCCCCACCCTCGACGGCCGTCGGATCGCCCTGGCTTCGGATCCCGTCGGGTCCGAGCATGTCGATGAAGTCCCCGGACTGACGCGTGATCGCCTCCGAGGCGAACAGCTTCGCCATCGAGCCCTCCACCCCCGGCAGGACCCCGGACTGCTCCATCCACGCGCAGCGCCGGCTGAGGAGCACGCTCACCTCGTTCTCGGCGGCGGCACGCCCGAGGCGCGCCCGCACCCCCGGATCCTCCGATCGCGTGCGCCCGTGGTCGTCGACGCTGGTGTTGGCCCAGTGCTCCATGGCCTCGAGCACCCGGATGGACTCGCCCCCCTGGGCCCCGCTGCGCTCGAAGGTGAGCCCGACGGTCATCACCTGCCAGCCACCGTCGACCTCGCCGACCCGGAAGCTGTCGGGCACGCGGACGTCGGAGTAGAAGGTCACGTTGGTCCGCTCCCCCGAGAGGGTGAAGACCGGCTGGACCTCGACGCCGCCCTCGCGCATCGGCACCAGGAAGGTGGTCAGGCCCTGGTGCTTCTCCACGTCGGGATTGGTGCGGGTGAGCATGAAGGCGTAGTCGGCGTCCTGCGCGTTGGTCGTGAACATCTTCTGCCCGTTGATCACCCACTCGCTGCCGTCGCGCACCGCCCGGGTCTGGGCGGCGGCCACGTCCGAGCCGCACTCGGGCTCGGTGAAGCCGAGCACGATGATGATCTCGCCCCGGAGGGCGCGCGGCAGGATCTCCCGCTTCTGCTCCTCGGTGCCGAGGCGTTGGATGACGTTCGCGATCATGAGCGTGGTGCCCGCCCCGTAGGTGGGGGCACCGGCCCGCTGGAACTCCTCGGAGAAGGCGACCATCTCCATCGCGTCCCGGCCCTGCCCCCCGTACTCGACGGGCCATGCCGGAGCGAGCCACCCTCGTTCGACCTGGGCCCGGTGGAAGTCCCAGTCGTGGTGGATGCCCGTCGCGTGCATCCGCTCGCGCATCTCCTCGGTGTAGACCTCCTCGAGGAACTTGCGGGCCTCGGCCCGGAAGGCGTCACTGCGCTCGCCCAGCCGAAAGTCCACGGTCAGACCTCCCCACTGCTCGATGCGCCGATCGGCGTGGTGGCGCGGGCCGGGGCGTCGGTCCGGCCGGCGAGCCGTCGAGCGGCGGCCAGCGAGTACGCCTCGTCGGGCCCGCCCCAGACGGCCGGCCAGGCCTTGGCGCGGCGCCAGAAGAGCTGGATGTCGTACTCCAGCATGAAGCCGTAGCCGCCGTGGTAGTGGAGGCTCCGGTAGCTCGACATCCGCGCCGACTCGGCGCAGAATCCGAGGGCCATGGGCGCCAGCTCGCCCGTCCGGGACGCGTCGGCCCCTGCGGACCAGGCCGCCTCGCGGGCCAGCAGCTGGCTGCCGTCCATCGCCGTGGCCGCGTCGGCCAGGCCCTGGGCGACCGCCTGGAAGGATCCGATCGGCACCCCGAAGGCCCGCCGCTCCTTGACGTAGGCGACGCCGATCTCGAGGGCGCGGGACCCCAGCCCGACCAGCGCGTTGGCCGTCAGGATCATCCACTCGTCGAGCGCCGCCGAGTAGAGGTCCGGCACCCCAGGGGCGGCCTCGACCTCTTCGGACCCCGTCTTCAGATCGACGTCGGCCACGGGCAGGGAGCCGAGGTTGGCGACCGGCGAGCGGTTCGCGGCGGCCTCCGCCACGCAGAGCCGGTCACCGTCGAGGAACAGGATGCGATCGGCGACCGCACCGCCCGGCACCATCCGGAGCGGTCCCGCCCGCGGCGGGCGGAGCGCCAGCGTCACGAGCGCCTCTCCGCGGAGGGCGTCGTGGAGGAGCTCCGACGCCCGATCGGTCCCGCAGCGGTCCAGCAAACGGGCGGCGACCTGGGTCTCGACGAGCGGTGCCGAGCCGAGATGGCGTCCGTGCTGCTCGGCCACCAGCGCGAGGTCGAGGAGGGTCGCGGCGGGCTCCTGGGGGCCCTGCGCCGTGCCTGCCGAGGGTGAGCCGACGGACATCTCGAGGACGCCGGTCTCGAACAGGCGCGCCCACAGCTCGGCGTCGAAGCCCGCCGGCTCTGCGGCGCGGACCCGCTCGGTGGGCGACTCCTTCGCGTAGAGGGCCGAAAAGGCGTCGACCAGCTGCTCCTGCTCGGCGGAGAGGCTCAGGTCCACGGCGGCACCGACCCCCGTGGCAGTCGGTCGGGGCGCGATCGCGGAGATCGGGACGGCGAGCACGCAGGCGGCGGCGGTGCGGGCATGGCTGCCCATGGTATAGGCGCGGCCGAGACGGGAGCCGGTACGATCATCACCTCGGATTGAAGCACGGCCTCGGACGGAGACGGCCTCTACTGCAGCCCGGCCTCGGGGGGAGGAAACGATGTCGACGGTGAGCGAAGCGCCGGTCGAGTTCGACCCGTTCTCGTCGGAGTTCTTCGACGACCCCTACGACCTCTACCGGCGGATGCGCGACCACGCGCCCGTGTACTTCAACGAGAAGTACGGCTTCTGGGCGCTCTTCCGCTACGAGGACGTCTGCCGGGCACA
>DATJOU010000091.1:0-6355 GCA_035506775.1 Solirubrobacteraceae bacterium
GTGTTCCCACGGCTCGGCCGCCGGGCCGGTGGGCAAAGTGCTGGGGATCGTCGCGTTCGGCTCCGAACGTGTGGAAGAGGGGGCGACGCTGGAATCGTTCTACGCCCCCGGGGGAGGGATCGAGTTCTTCACGGACGGACACTCGCCTGTGTCGCTGGAAATCCTCTCCAAAGGCAAATACGTCCATCTGGGCGGGGCCGCGGGGTTCGGCCCCGAGCTGATCACCGAAGTGCCGCTCGTCTCGACCGTGCCCGGGGCCCCCTACGCGTCGGTGGAGTCGATCAGCGTGAAGGCCGGGTCGGCTCACAAGGTGCACGGCAAGCCGGTGTACTACGGACGCGTGCCGAAGAAGTGCCCCAAGGGCGGCTTCCCGATCAAGACCGAAGTGATCTTCGACGAAGGCGGAGCCGTGCCGCCGGTGCCCGAGGTGGTCACGGCGACCTACAAGTCGCCCTGCCCGAAGGGCCACTAGCGCGACGGGCCGTCCGCGCGCGGTTGTCCCGGACCCTCCCGGGGGACAGCGCGCGCGGCGTGCCCGGAGCCGGCGGATTGCGGGGACGGGGACGCGTATGCGAACATACGTTCGTATGAACCCGAGACCGTACCGGCCGGCGGCCGAGCTCGAGGCCGCGCTCGAGCGGGAAGACCTCGAGCTCGCGGTGGCGCTGGCGAGGGAAGTGGCCGAAGACCGTCACCGGCCGCTGGAGCTGGGGGTGGCATTGAGGTTCCTCCCGCTGGTCGCCTCCCAGCGTCCGCAAGACTACGACGGGTGGGCCTCGAGGTGGCTGGTGAGGTGGCTGACCGAGGCCCCGGGGGCGAACATCGACGCCGCCGTCGACGTGGCTGCGGCGCTGGCGGCGCTGCCGCTGGAGCCGCAGGCGATCGAGGCGATCGGCCAGCTCGGGGCCGGTTAGGCCTTCCCGCCGGGCTGGCGGCGGACGCCCCCGGCGTCGGCGATCAGGACCTCGCTGACCATCTCCGGGGGGAACAGGCCGTGCTCCACCACCCCCGGGGTGGAGCTGAGCCTCCTCGACAGCTCCCGGGGATCCTCCACCGGGCCGAGGTAGTCCGCCAGGACCCCACCGTCGGGGGTCGGAGCGGACTCGCGCAGGCGCGAGGGATCCAGCATCGCCAGCGTGTGCTCGACGCCGAACGGGACCAGCTCGACGGGAACGGGTGAGTGGATCGCGGGAACCGCCTTGTCGGCCGAGGCGATCACCACGAACCGGGAGGCGGCCGCGGCGACGATCTTCTCGCGTGTGTGGGCGCCCCCGCCGCCCTTGACGAGCCACGCGCAGGGGTCCACCTGGTCGGCGCCGTCGATCGCTAGGTCGAGCTCGGGGACCGAGTCCAGCGGGAGGACCGTCAACCCCAGCGATACGGCCGCGGCCTCGGTGGCGGGGGAGGTGGCGACGCACACCAGCTCACGACACCCGAGCTCGGCGACCGCAGGGAGCAGGTGGGCGACGGTGGTGCCGGTGCCGAGCCCCACCCGCATGCCGTCGCGCACCAGCGCGGCTGCCGCCCGTGCGGCAGCCCGCTTCTGCTCGAAGATGATCGGGTTCTCGTCCGGGGGGGCGCTCAGCCGCCCAGCCGCACCGTGGTCCGCCATGGAGCCGCGGACGTTACCTTCCGTCCCGTGCGCTTGAGGCGCAGGCGCTCGGGTGAGTCCGGCTTGTGCAGCAGGAAGCCCTGGCCGATGGTGCAATCGAGCTCCCGGGCCAGGGCCAGCTGGCGGGGGGTTTCGATGCCGACCGCGATCGCCCTCAGGTTGGCCTCCTTGGCGAGGGCGATGGTGGCGGCGAACATCGCCCGCTTCTCCTGGTTGGTGTGGAAGCTCGCGACCAGCCCCTGGTCGAGCTTGACGACGTCCAGGGGCAGGTTGGAGGGGAGCCCGAGGGAGTACTTGCCCGAGCCGAAGCGGTCGAGGGCGATCATCACCCCGAGTCGCTTGACCTCCCGCAGGGAGGCGCGGACGCGCTCAGGGTCCCGCTGGATGCAGTCCTCGCTGACCTCCAGACACAGGGCCTGTCCGGGGAGGCGGTGGCGTGCGAGCTGCTCCCCGATCCGTCCGGCGAGGTCGAGCTCCGTCAGCTCGCGGGGGGAGACGTTGACGTGGACGGGGAGGGCGATGCCGTTGCGCCGCCAGCGGTCGGCCTGGGCGCAGGCGCTGCGGAGCACCCAGTTGCCGATCTGGACGATCAGCTCGCTCTCCTCGGCGGGGGGGAGGAAGGTGGAGGGGAGCAGTTCCTGGTCGTCGACGTGCTCGACTTCGCGGGCGCGCCAGCGGATCAGGGCCTCGCAGCCGATGGCCTGTCCTCCCGCGAGGGGGACGATCGGCTGGTAGAGCAGCGTGAGCTCGTCCTGGGGGAGGGCGTTGCGGAGCTGGAGCTCGATCTGGGTGTTCGTGTTCAGCTCGGAGCGCATGTGCTCGTCGAAGATCCTCGGGCGGCTCCCGCCGGCGGCCTTCGCCCGGTACATCGCGACGTCGGCCTCTCGGAGCACGGTTTCGGGGTCGGTGGAGGGATCGACCGCGACCGAGACACCGACGGACCCGCCCATCGGAACCTCGGTGGAGGTGAGGGCGACCGGCTGCTCGATCGCCTCGACCACCCGCTCGCCGAGGGCCAGGGCCTCCGCCTCCGACTCGAGGTCCACGGCGAGGATCACGAACTCGTCCCCGCCCAGGCGGGCGACCGTGTCGGTGTCCCGCATCAGGTCGGCGAGGCGGCCGGAGATCGCCACCAGCAGCTCGTCCCCGACCTCGTGGCCGAGGGTGTCGTTGACGGCCTTGAATTTGTCGAGGTCGATGAACAGCATCGCCACCACCCCGTCGCTGCGGTCCAGGCGGGCGATCGCCTGCTTGGCGCGGTCGAGCAGCAGCAGGCGGTTGGGGAGCCCGGTGAGGGGGTCGTGGACGGCCTGGTTTTCGAGCTGCATGCGGTCGGTGACGTCCTTGGCGGCGGCGTACCACGTGTCGCCGTCACGGCTGGCGCTCCACAGCAGCCAGCGCCACTCCCCGTCACGGTGGCGGTAGCGGTTGGTGAAGGTCTGCTCGCCCGCGCTCTCGTGGGCCCGCATCGCCTGAAGGGTCTCCTCGAGGTCGTCCGGGTGGAGGAACTTCTCGATCGTCTCGGCCCGGAGTTCCTCCCTGCTCCAGCCGAGGACCTTCTCCCAGGCGGGGTTCAGGAGCGTGAAGCGTCCATCCGGGGAGATCGTCGCGAGCAGGTCGCTGGTCATCTCGAACAGGCGCGCGATGCCCGGGTCACCTGCACGGTCGGCCGCCGGTCCGGGCCGGTCGCGGGGTGCTCCATCCACGGGGTCGGGGCGGGCCGGGTCGGCCGGCCAGTTCCCCTCGGAGCTGCTCGGGTCTCGCAAGGACATGTCTGTCAGACAGTTCGGCGGGAAAAGGCCTGATTCGGGGCGCTTTCGGCCTTCACTGGACGAATGGACTAGAGCCGCGCGCGCACCCGGCCACGAAGCCAAGTTTCGGCGGCCCGGAGGGCCAGTCGGGGGGCCTAGGAGCTCGTGGGGAGAGCCTGAGAGGTCTGGGGCTCGTCCCCCAGCTCCTCCTCGCCGGAGGCCAGCTCCGACGGTGGCCCGGCGGTGGGCGTGGCGGGGCGCCCCGGAAGCAGGAACCGCCACAGCGAGAGCAGCATCATGATCGTCATCAGGATCGCGCTGCCGACGCACCACTCGCAAATTTTTTCCAGCGTGAAGACCTCTCGGAAGGTGAGGTAGGCGCTGAAGCCGAACCCGCCCAGGGTGAAGGCCGCGGTGGCGAACCGGGAGGTCTCGGTTTCGCGGACCAGCAGCGACCCGAGGATGGCGATGTAGCCGAGAAGCCCGATCAGGGCCACGGGGATGCCCGCCAGCTCCGAGTATTGGGAGTGCTGGACCTGGCTACAGGGGTTGCCCTTGATCGAGCACGGGACTTCGGTGCCCGAGTAGTGCAGGTAGGTGAGGTAGCCCGCGAGCGCGACGCCGATGCCCGCGAGGACGATCAGGACTGTCCTGAGCCTCCGTGCCCGCATGACCAGATCAGGCCTTCAGTTGCTTTTCGATCGCTTCGTTGAAGGAGGTGGGTTCTTCGAGGTTCGAGTATTCGAGCGTTTTGCTCTGCCCACCGGTGTGTCCGATGAGGAAGGAGGGGGTGCCGGTGAAGCCGGCGGCGTTGGCGGCCTGGGCGTCGGATTCGATGTCGCTGGCGAATTCGGGCTTGGTGCGTTCGTTGGTCCACTTCGCCATGTTCAGCCCGGGTATCTGTTCGGCGATGTTGCGCAGGTACTGTTCGGTGACGTAGCCGCTGTCCTCTTGGCCCTGCTCGTGGTAGAAGGTCTCGATGAAGTTCCAGAGCTTGGCCTGCTGACCCGCGGATAGGGCGGCGGCCTGCTGGGTCTTGAAGGTTTCGGGTTCGCGGGTGGCGGTCTCGAGGTTGTGGTACTCGATCCGCACCTTGCCTTCGCGGACCCAGTGGGTGATCAGCGGGGGGAGCGCCCCGAGCGTGAATTTCTTGCAGATCGGGCACTCGAGGTCGCCGAAGTACTGGAGCGTGACGGGGGCGGTGGGGGAGCCCAGCGAGTTGCCGCTCTGATGGATCCCGGAGAGCAGGCTCGTGACTTCGGTCTCGACCGCGTTGGCGGCTTTGGTGTGGGCTTTCGGGGCCTTTGTGGAGCCGCTGGAGGTGGCGATCAGGATCACGACCACGGCCGCGACCACGACGGCGACGACCACGCCGAGGCGGGTCAGGCGTTTGCGTCGGGCGGCGTCGGCGGCCGAGGCCTCCTCCATCGCTTTGCGTTCCGAGCGGGCCTGTTCGCGACGCTGCTTGCGGGTCAGGTCCTCCTCGTTCTCGGCTGAACTCACGGGAGTACTTTTTACACGGTCGGGATCAATCTCGCTTAAGTTGGGCGCTCCCGCCCAATGGCGGCCCTGGTTCGTCCGGACCGGCTCAGCTGCCACGATAGATGGCCGATGAGGCCGGCGGGCGGCCAACCTGGGCTGGCCGGCGGCAGAACGCCCCCGTAGCTCAGCTGGACAGAGCGTCGGACTTCTAATCCGAGGGTCGCAGGTTCGAATCCTGCCGGGGGCACTGACTCGCTACTCCGTCGGTGACGGCTCGAGCGGGGGCGTCTGGTCCTCAGTAGAGCGGCAGCCGCCTCGTGGATCCGCTCGGCTCTGCCCCGAGCCCGTGGGCGGGCCTCGCGAGGGCGCGGAAGTACGCTACGTCGGAGGAGGGCCGGGGAGGCCGAGCAGTTGGATGACGGCGAAGACCAGGATCAGCGTGCCGACGACGATCAGCCCGTAGCGGGCCTGGCGCAGCGGGAAGTGGCTGCTGATTCCGACGAGGAACAGGACGGTCGCCAGGAACACGGTGTCGCGCACGTACTTGTCGCTCGTCGCTCCCGCTTCGGATCCTCTCTTGAAGTTGGCGTCCGCCTGCGCATCAAGCCTCGTGGCCGCGACCTGTTGGGCGATCACGTACTGCGGCATGTACGAGGGGCCCGGCGGAGCGTTTGGATTGTGTGCCGGATCGGTTGCGAGCCACGCGAAGAAGGCGGGGCGGTAGCCGGGGCGCAGCCGCTTCTCGGCCAGGCGTTGGGCGCTGGTGTTGCCGGCCGTGAAGGCGGTGAACCAGGCGTTGAACGAGACCGAGTCGAGCGTCCTGATCTGGAGCGCTTCGAGGTCCGCGCGGTTGGCCTTCGTTCGTGCCGCGGACGCCTTCGCGAGGGAGACCGAGGACTCGGTGCTCCACTTGGCGGCCGCATAGCCCGAATATGCCGCGAGCACGGCGACCAGCGAGAGCAGCAGCGCCTCGATCACCGACAGCGTGCGATCCCGGCGGTCCTGGGCATCCGTACGAGCAGAGTGCGCTTGGTGCTCGCCGATCTCCTTGCCCACCTCAACCGCGGAGAGTCCCTCAGGCACGCGCGGCGCCCTCTGCCCGAAGCGGCGGCGTGGACACCGATCCTGGCGCACTCAAGCCACGAGCCCGTCTCCCGCTCATGTGGATTGCGGTCCCGGGCTTTGTCGGTGGAGGTCCCACGAGTCTCGGGATTCTGGCTCAGTCGAGCGTGTGGATCACGAACGCGACAACGAATCCGAGCGTCGTTACGACCCCGACCCACTTGCCGCCGTGCTCGTAGCCCTCTGGGATCATCGTGTCGGCGAGCATCGTGAGGATCGCCCCCGCCCATGCGGTCGATCAGCCAGTCGCCCCCGAAGAACACGCCGCAGCCGGCGAAGATGCCGACGTAGATCGGCCAGTCGGCAGGTGCCGCCTTGGCGGCCTCCTCGACCAGATCGAATGCCACCGCGCTGATCAGCACGCCGGCGCCGAAGGCCATGATCATCC
>DATJOU010000092.1:0-7658 GCA_035506775.1 Solirubrobacteraceae bacterium
AAGTTCGCGCTCGGGTTCTAGCGCCGGCCAATCGGCGCGGCACGATCCCCGACGCGGAGGTACCCGCGGGGCGCCCTCGCGAACCGCTCTGCGACACTTCAGGCTCTGTGGCGGGGGACGCCAAGCCTCGCCCCGGGGGGCTGATCCCGGGCGTGGCCCCGGATCGACTCAGGAGGTGTGGAATGCGCGCTGGATCCTCGATCTCGAAGCTGGTTCTTCTCGGCGCCTGCGCCGCGGCGGCCTGCCTGCCTTCGGCGGCCACGGCGAGCGGCGGCGGCAGGACGGCGGCGGAATTCTTCGCCCGCATCTCGGGCAAGACGGTCACCTGCGCGATGTACGACGGGCGCGGTGGCCGGTCCACGCTCTGCGAGACGGTGCGGCCGGGGTTCGAAGCCAAGGCGACCCTCGAACCGTCCGGGACGGTGAAGGCCTGCTCGGTCAAAGCGAGCACGCTCGCGAACAGGTGCGACCTCGGGAATGCCGGGGTCGGCACCCCGACCTACCGGTCCGGCAGGACGGTGACGGTGGGGCGGTTCCGCTGCCAGGTGCTCAGCGGGGGCGTGCGGTGCGTAGTCACAAAGACCGGTAGGGGGTTCATGTTCACCCCCTCGAAGATCACCGGGGTGGGCGGCGCCAGCGTTCGCAGGACCGTGGGATGAGCGACCCCGAGCAGGAGCGGGCGCTGCTGGCCGTGGCGGTGGAAGCACTGTCGGAGATATCGGGGCTCGGGCGCGAACCCGCGGCCGGGATCGCGCGCGGGGCCCTCGAAGAGATCACGAGGGTCACCGAGGCCGGAGAGGGAGCCCCGGAGGACTAATCAGACGGTCGCGGCCTGCTGCTCGCGGGCCAGCCCGATCAGCGTCTGGAGCTCCTCGGAGATGCTCTCGGAGATCGTGTCGATGTCCGGGAGGGCGTCGAAGTCGCCCAGCAGCCCGAAGTTCATCTGGCCGTTGTAGGACATGATCGCGATCGCCATCGCGTGGTTCTCGGGCAGGAACGCGACCGGGATCGCCTGCAGCATCTCCCGGCCCAGGACGTAGAGCGGGAACTGGGGCCCCGGGACGTTCGTGACGATCAGGTTGAACAGCCTGGTGGAGAAGTTCAGCCGGGAGGCCTGGGCGAGGATCGTGGGAGGGGCGAAGTTCTGGGCCCCGGAGATGACCTCCGCGCCGAGGGCCTGCTTGGACTCCTTCAGGCCGTCCATCGCGTTGGTCACGAACCGCAGCCGGTTGAGGGGGTCGGAGATGTAGATCGGCAATGGCCCCCGCATCACCACGATGCGGTTGCCGGCCCCCTCGTGTTCGTGCTCGTCGCGGACCGACACCGGGACCAGGGCGCGCATCTCGATCCCCTCCGTGCGGCGTCCCCGGGACACCAGCCACGAGCGCAGGGCACCGGCGACCACCGCCAGGACCACGTCGTTGACGGTGCCGCCGAAGGCGTTCTTGACGGTCTTGAAGTCGTCGAGGTCGTTGGTGACGGCGACGAAGCGGCGGTGGGGCCCGATGGGGACGTTCAGGGGCGTTTCCGGGGCCGGGTTCAGGCCCGCCCAGATGATCTCGCCGACGCCCTCGGCGGCTTCGCGGGCGTGGTCGAGGGCGCGCTCGGGGTGGGCCAGCGCCGAGAGCAGCCCCTCCGCGAGTGCGACCCCCGTGCGGAACGCCCCCTGCAGGCCGGCCGCGAGCAGGGCCACCGTTCCCGGCTCCGGGTGGGGCTGCCAGGCGGCGCGGCCGGTGGGCAGGGGCTGGGGTTCGGGGGACAGGTCGAACAGCACCGTCGCGAGATCCACGCCCGCGATCCCGTCGATCAGCGAGTGGTGGGTCTTGGTGATGAGCGCGAAGCGGTTGTCCTCGAGCCCCTCGATCAGCCACATCTCCCACAGCGGCTTGGATCGGTCCAGCTGCTGGGAGAAGATGCGGGCCGTCAGGTCCTGGAGCTGCTCCATCCCGCCCGGCGCCGGCAGGGCGCTGTGGCGGACGTGGTACTCGAGGTTGAAGTCGGGGTCGTCGATCCACACCGGGCGCCCGCTGTCGATGGCCGTGTGGGCGAGCTTGTGGCGGTAACGGGGGACCAGGTGCAGGCGCCGGCGGATCTGCTCCAGGAACTCGTCCATCGACGGCGGGGGGCCCTCGACGATCGTCAGACCGCCGATGTGCATGTGCGAGACGGGGCCCTCCTGGTGGAGGAAGGAGGCGTCGACTGGGGTCAGCCGATCGAGGTGGCGCTGCGGCACCGGCTTAGGGTATCTCGCTCGCGCCTACAATGAGGTCCGTGCCGAACACGGTCGAGAAGCTGCTGCTGGCAGCCCCCCGTGGCTACTGCGCAGGCGTCGATCGGGCGGTCCAGACGGTCGAACGTGCGCTGCAGATCCACGGTGCCCCGGTGTACGTGCGCAAGGAGATCGTCCACAACAAGCACGTCGTGGAGGGCTTGCGGGAGCGGGGAGCGATCTTCGTCGACGAGCACACCGAGGTCCCCGAGGGGGCGGTGTGCGTGTTCTCGGCCCACGGGGTCGCCCCGAGCGTCCGCGAGGGGGCGATCGAGCGGAACCTCCAGACCATCGACGCCACCTGCCCCCTGGTCACCAAGGTCCACCGCGAGGCGGTCCGGTTCGCCAACGACGGCTACACGATCGTGCTCGTGGGCCACGACGGCCACGAGGAGGTCGAAGGCACGATGGGGGAGGCCCCCGAGAAGATCGTGCTCGTGCAGAGCGAGCAGGACGTGGACGAGCTGCAGATCGAGGACACCGAGCACATCGCCTACGTCACCCAGACGACCCTGGCGGTTGACGAAACGGAGTCGATCATCGAGCGCCTGCGGGAACGCTTTCCGAGCATCGTCGGGCCCCGCACCGAGGACATCTGCTACGCCACCACCAACCGCCAGGCGGCCGTCAAGGACATGGCCGCCAGCTGCGACGTGCTGCTGGTGATCGGGTCGAGCAACTCCTCCAACTCCAAGCGGCTGGTGGAGGTCGCCCGCGACCTCGGAACCGAGGCTTACCTGATCGACAACGTCGGGGAGGTCCGGGAGGAGTGGCTCCAGGGCGCCCGCGTGGTCGGCATCTCCTCGGGGGCCAGCGCCCCGGAGAACCTGGTCGTGGAGCTGGTGGAGTTCTTCCGCGAGCGGGGCGTGAGCGACATCTCAGAGCACGAAGTCAGGCGTGAGGACGTCCGCTTCATGCTCCCCAAGCAGATCCGCGAGCACGCCCCCGCCTAACCGGCGGCCCCGCGGCAGGGCCGGCTCGCCGGACGTGGGCAGGCCGGCCGGCGGGCGCAGGATCGCGCCCGCGACGGCAGCGTGCCTCAGGCGTGGGCCGAGAAGCTCGTGGTGCCGCTGCACTCGGCGGCTTCGGTGCGGATCGTTCCGCTGACCTTGCTGCCGGAGAAGCGGCCGGTGACGACCTGGGTGATGGGGGCCGGGCCGACCGATTTGCTGAAGCGTTCGGCGATCGTGGCCTTGAACGAGCCGTTCGAGGAGATCGTCGCCGGGCTGGTTTCGGCCACGTGGGTCAGCTCCTGGGTGGAGCAGTAGAAGAGCGGGTGCCCGAAGGAGATTTTGACGCTGACCTTCTTGCCGTTGGAGGCCACCTTCAGGCTGATCGTGTGGCCCACCACTTTGACCTTGTGGTGTTCGCCTTCCTGGCCCGTCGTGGAGGTGGTGCCGTTGTAGGTCTTGCCCTTCAGGGGGCCGGCGAAGGCTACCGCCGCGAGGGCGAGCGTGAGGGCGAAGGTCAGAGCGAGTGTGCGCGAAGCCATGGGCTGGCGAGTCCTTTCGTGATCTGGAGGCTGAATTCCTCTCCGGCGAGCTTCCGTGCCCCCGGAAGGGCGGGATTATCGCAAAGCGGCCGGGGGTAGGAGCCGGTTCCCGGTCGGTATGGGCGGATCCTTGCAGCCACCGCGCGGCCGGGAGGGACTCGCCCAGGGGGCCCTATGTGCCCCGCGCGGCGGGCTCGGACGCGGCCCCGGGGCGCCCCGTCGCCCGAACTGGACGCAGCCGCCGTCGAGCAGGCGGCGTCCAGGTTTTGCAAGGGCTCTGCTTACCCCTTCCCAAGGCCGCCGGGCATGGCTATGATCGGCCGCTCGAAGGGTGGCGTTCGGCTCAAAGCTCAGGCCGTACGTGCACTGGAGAACCCAATCGGGCCAGATGGCTGACATGCAGTCGACATCGCGATGGATCGCGCGTAGAGGCCTCCTCAGAACGGTCGCGCTGGCGCTCGGCGCGACGCTATGCCTTGTCCTGGTCCCGGTGGCCACGGCCGCCGCGGCGGTCTCGATCACCGAACCGGCCGAAGGGGAAACCGTCGGTCCGCTGCCCACGTTCGTCGGAACCACCACGGAACTGACCGCGCAGGTCACAGTCGACATCTACAACGGCTCGAGCGTCTCCGGCTCCCCCGTCGAAGTCGGGCCGTCGGAAACCCCCCTGCTGGGCAAATGGAGCGTGACCACCGAAGCACGGCTGGCGGCGGGCACCTATACGGCGGTCGCCGAACAGCCGGACGCCCTGTTCGAACCGGGGCCCTCCGAACCGGTGACCTTCACGGTCAACACGAAACCGCCGAAAGTCACGCTGGCGAAACTCCCCGCCCGCTCCAACGAAGCCGAACCGACCTTCAGCGGCACCGCCAGCGAACCCGGGACCGTCACGGTCCACATCCACGAAGGCACGGGGAACGGCGGACCGGTGGTGGCGTCCCTGATGGCGACCGTGTCCGAAACCGGGGAATGGTCGGTGACGGACTCGTCGGGGCTGGCGGATGGCCCCTACACCGCGGTCGCGATCGAGCCGAGCGACATCGGCAACCCGGAAGGGGAAAGCGAAACCCGGACCTTCGAAGTCTTCACGAACCCGCCGGCGGTCGAATTCACGAAGGTGCCCGCGGAACGGTCGAACGTGACCAAACCGGTCTTCGAAGGCACGACCACGCCCGGCGAAACGGAACAGGTCCTGGTCCACATCCACAAGGGCGCTGAAGAAGTCGCGACCCTGAAAGCTACGCCCACGGCGGGCGGGAAATGGTCGGTCACGGACTCCGCGGAACTACCGGAAGGGGCTTACATCGCCCAGGCGACGCAGGCGAGCTCGATCAAAAACGGGCAGGGATCGAGCGAAGCGACCGAATTCGAAATCGTCACGGCCGTCCCGGAAGTCAGCCTCCAGGACCTGAAAGCGCGCTCGAAGGTCAACAAACCGACCTTCCGCGGGGAAGTCAGCGAACCCGGGACGGTCGTGGTCCACGTCCACGAAGGAGCCACGAAGACCGGGAAACCCGCGGCCACCTTCGAAGTGGCCGTCGCCAAAGCCGGGAAATGGGAAGTGATCGCCTCGCCTGCGCTGGCAGAAGGGCTCTACACGGCGGTCGCCACCGAGCAGAGCGCGGTGGGCAACGGCACGGGCGAAAGCGAACCCCACACCTTCGAAGTCTTCGAGCGCCCTCCGGAAGTCGAAATCACGAAAGCACCGGCAGAACGGTCGAGCCAGACGAAGCCTTCGTTTGAAGGGACGACGACGGCTGGGGAAGTGGCTGCGGTTGTGGTGCATGTTCATAAGGGTGCGGGGGTTTCGGGTGAAGAAGTGGCGGTGTTGAGTGTGTTGCCGTCGGGGGCTAAATGGTCGGTTTCGGCGTCGAGTGCGTTGCCTGAAGGGCGGTATACGGCGGTGGCGACGCAGGCGAGTTCGATCGAAAACGAAGCGGGTGTGAGCGAACCGGTGGAATTCGAAGTTGTGGTGAAGCCGCCGGAAGTGGTGTTGACGGTGTTGCCGGCGCGTTCGAAGACGACTAAACCGACGTTCTCGGGGACGGTGAGCGAACCGGGGACTGTGACGGTGCATGTTCATGAAGGGTCGAGTGTGACGGGCAAAGAAGTCGGTTCGGCGGCGAAAGTGACGGTGACCAAAGCGGGGTCTTGGTCGGTGGGGGCGTCTTCGGCGTTGACGGAAGGGGTTTATACGGCGGTCGCGGTTGAGCCGAGCGCGATCGAAAACGAAGCGGGGGAAAGCAAACCGTCGACGTTTGAAGTGGTCACGAAAGCTCCGGCGGTGGTGTTCACGAAGGTGCCGGTGGAACGGTCGAAACAGACCGAGCCGGCGTTTGAAGGGTCGACGACGGTTGGGGAAACCGAACAGGTCACGGTCCATGTCTATGAAGGGTCTGGGACGGGAGGCAAAGAAGTTGTTGGGTTGAAAGTGACGCCTTCTGCTGGTGGGAAATGGTCGGTGGCGGCGTCGAGTCCGCTGGCGGACGGGAAGTACACGGCGCAGGCGACGCAGTTGAGTTCGCTGGGGAATTCCGAAGGGAAAAGCGAACCGGTCGAATTCGAAGTGTTTACCGGGGTGCCGACGGTGAAGATCACGAAAGCGCCGGCGGAACGGTCGAGGCAGAACGAGCCGGCGTTCGAAGGGGAAGCGAGCGAAGCGGAACCGGTGCTGGTGCGGGTCTATGAAGGGTCTGGGACGGCGGGCAAAGAAGCTGCCGTGTTGAAAGTGACTCCGTCGGGTGGGAAATGGGCGGTGGCGGCGTCGTCTCCGCTTGGGGACGGGAAGTACACGGCGGTGGCGTTCGAGTCGAGTTCGCTGGGGAATGGTGTGGGGGAAAGCAAACCGGTCGAATTCGAAGTTTTCACGAAGCCTCCGGCGGTTGAATTCACGAAGGTGCCGGTGGAACGGTCAAAGCAGAACAAGCCGGTGTTTGAAGGCACGACGACGCCTGGCGAAACGAACCAGGTGACGGTGCATGTCTATGAAGGTTCTGGGACGGGGGGCAAAGAAGTCGTGGGGTTGAAAGCGACGCCTGCGGCTGGCGGGAAATGGTCGGTGGCGGCGACGGGCGCGCTCGCGGATGGGGTTTACACGGCGCAGGCGACGCAGTCGAGCTCGTTGGGGAACTCTGAAGGCAGGACCGAACCGCCGGTCGAATTCGAAGTCTTCACGAAAGCTCCGGCGTTGGTGTTCACGAAGGTGCCGGCGGAACGCTCGAAGGTGACCAAACCGGTCTTCGAAGGGACGACGACGGCCGCGGAAACCGAACAGGTCACGGTCCACGTCTATGAAGGGTCGGGGACGTCGGGCAAAGAAGTGGTGGGGTTGAAAGTGACCCCGTCGGGCGGGAAATGGTCGGTGACGGACTCCGCGGGGCTGGCGAACGGGGTCTACACGGCGCAGGGGACGCAGCCGAGCTCGCTCGGGAACGGGGAAGGCAAAACTGCAGCGGTGGTCTTCGAAGTGTCTGCCGGCGCGGTGCCGTTGGCGTTCACGCACGCGCCTGAACCGCGCTCGAAGGTGACCAAGCCGGTGTTCGAAGGGACCTCGACGGCTGGGGAAACCGAACAGGTGACGGTCCACGTCTATGAAGGGTCTGGGACCTCGGGCAAAGAAGTGGTGGGGCTGAAAGCGACCCCGGCGGGCGGGAAATGGGCGGTCACGGCGACCGCTGAACTGGGGGACGGCAAGTACACCGCGCAGGCGACGCAGCCGAGCTCGATCGGGAACCCCGAAGCCAAAAGCGAACAGGTCGAATTCGAAGTCTTCACGAAACCCCCCACGGTCGTGTTCACGAAGGTGCCGGCGGAACGCTCCAAGCAGACGAAACCGACCTTCGAAGGCGAAGCGAGCGAAACCGAACAGGTCACGGTCCACATCTACGAAGGGTCCGG
>DATJOU010000093.1:0-3938 GCA_035506775.1 Solirubrobacteraceae bacterium
ATCGGTCCCGCGTCGCAGTCAGGCGGAGAGGTGACACGCACAGCCACCGTCAAGCGCGGAGTCGTCCAATCGACCGTCTCCGGCAGCGGCAACATCCAGTCCGCCGACGAGCTCAACCTCGGCTTCAAGACGAGCGGCACCGTCACCCACATCTACGTCAAGGAGGGCCAGCACGTCACCCAGGGCCAGCTGCTGGCGACGCTCGACCCCTCGAGCGCCGAAGTCACCCTCGAACAGGCCAAGGCATCGCTGCAGTCCGCCGAAGCGAACCTCGCGAAACTGGAAGAAACCGAAGGTGAAACCTCGGCTGGAGAGGGCTCCTCCGGCACCGGGACCGCTGCCTCGACGGCGTCCACCGCCTCCGTCTCCTACGCGGCCGAGGAGGCGTCGTACACCCCCACCACCACCGGGGAGCCGGGCAGCCAGACGCCGGAAGCGGGCACCGGGACCTCCACCTCGACGACCCCGCAGACGAGCACCTCCCCGGCGACCACAGGCCCGACCACGACCCACACGAAATCGGACAAGAGCTCCGGCGCCACGAAGCAGGGCTCGAGCTCCGGGGGTTCCACCGAGGGCTCGCAGGCGACCGAAGCGACGACGACCTCGTCCCCCACCGACTCGACCACCACCAAACAGAGCGCCGCCACCCGCGAAGCGAACCTCGCCTCGGCCAAAGCAGCCGTCAAGAGCGACAAGCTCACGGTGCAGAGCGCCGAACAGGCGGTCGGGAACACGAAGCTCTACGCCCCCGAGAGCGGGACCGTCGTGACCCTCTCCGGTGAAGTAGGCGAAACCGTCTCGGGGACCGGCACCAGCAAAGCCTCGTCGAGCTCGGGCAGCTCCTCGTCCGGGTCCTCCTCCACGGGGGCCGCCACCAGCGGGAAAGGCTCGACCGCCACCGGCGCCTCCTCCACCGCTGCCTCGAGCTCCAGCAGCGGCGGCTCGAGCTCGTCCTCGTTCGCCGTCCTCAGCAACCTCGAATCGCTGCAGCTGGTCGTGCCCTTGAGCGAGTCGGAAATCGGCAACGTCCACGAAGGCCAGATCGCGACCGTCACGATCGAAGCCCTCAACCGCAAGGTCGCCGCCCACGTCGCCAACGTCAGCCAGGTGCCCACCAGCAGCAGCGGGGCCGTCAGCTACGACGTCACCTTCCAGCTCGACCAGGGCGCCGAAGGCCTGAAAGTCGGGATGAGCGCCACCGCCGAAGTCGTGGTCCACCAGGCCGAAGGCGTGAACGTGCCCACGAGCGCGATCAAAGCCGACACCGTCACCGTCGTGAAGAACGGCCAGCACGTCACCCAGCGGGTCACCACCGGGCTCGCCGGCAACAGCACGACGATCGTCCTCAGCGGCCTCAAGCAGGGCGAAGAGGTCGTCCTTCCCTCCCTGTCCACGTCCAGCTCCTCCTCGCTGACCTCGAAACTCGGGGGACGCCTCAGCCGCAGCGGCGCCCTCGGCGGTGGCCTCGGCGGTGGGGGCGGCGGCGGCTTCGTCGGTGGCGGCCTGGCCGGCGGGGGAGGGCCCCCGTGATGCCGCTCTCGCGCCGTGGACCCGCGCGACGGCGCCCCGTGCGCGAGCGCCCGCTCGTCGAACGGGGCACCGCGGCACACCGCAAGGGCGGGCGCCGTCCGCCCGCGATCATCCTCCGTGACGTCTCCAAGACGTACGGGCTCGGGGAGATCCAGGTGCGGGCCCTGCGCCACGTCACCGTCCAGATCGCACGCGGCGACTTCGTGGCGATCATGGGCAGCTCCGGGAGCGGCAAGAGCACGCTGATGAACATCCTCGGCTGCCTGGACCTGCCCACCGACGGCCGCTACCTGATCGACGGGGTCGACATCCGCGACCTCGACGAAGACGACCTCGCCGACCTGCGCAACCGCAAGATCGGCTTCGTCTTCCAGAGCTTCAACCTGGTGGCACGCACGACCGCGCTGGCGAACGTCGAACTGCCGCTCGCCTACGCCGGCGTGGACCGTCACACCCGCCGCGAGCGCGCCCGGCGGGCGCTGGCCGCGGTCGGCATGGTCAGGCGCCTCCACCACCAGCCCTCGGAGCTGTCCGGCGGCCAGCAGCAGCGCGTGGCCGTCGCCCGGGCGCTCGTCACCAACCCGACCATGATCCTCGCCGACGAGCCCACGGGGAACCTCGACTCGCGCTCCACCGAGGAGGTCCTGCGGATCTTCGCCTCCCTCAACGAAGAAGGCCGTACCGTCGTGCTGATCACCCACGAGCCGGACGTCGCCGCCCAGGCCAAGCGCGTGATCACGCTTGGCGACGGCCGCGTGATCGAGGACCGCCGCACCACCGGCGTCCACGACCGCCCACCGGTGCTGCTGCGGCAGAAGTCGGCCCACGACCTGTACGGCGGGTCCCCCCGATGATCGGCCGCGAGACGCTCCACATCGCCTGGGGCGGCATCACCGCGCACAAGCTCCGTTCCGGGCTGACGATCCTCGGGATGACGATCGGGGTCGCCTCGGTGATCGTCCTGATCGCGGTCGGCAACGGGTCCTCCAAGGCGGTCCAGTCGCGCATCCAGAGCCTCGGCACGAACGTGCTGCTGGTCCAGGGCAGCGGCGGTCTGCGCCGCTTCGCCGGCGCCAGCACCGGCAACAGCGTCTCCCTCACCAAGGCAGACGCCGAAGCGCTCCAGAACCCGAGCCTGGCGCCCGACGTCAAGACCGCCTCCCCGGTCGTGAACGCCTCCGACGTGACGCTCCTCAACGGCGCCACCAGCTACGAACCGTCCTCGTTCGTCGGCACCACCCCCTCCTACCTGGACGCCCACAGCTACAAGCTCGCCGAAGGCACCTCCTTCACCGCCGAAGACGTCGCCCAGCACCGCCGGGTGGCGGTGATCGGCCAGGAAGTCCTCGACGAACTGTTCGGCGGCAGCGGTGCCGTCGGCCAGACGATGAAGGTCAACGGCAGCAACTACGAAGTCGTCGGCGTGCTCGCCAAAAAGGGCACCAACGGCACCACCAACGAGGACAGCGTCGTGATGGCCCCGATCACCACCGTCCAGGACTCCCTCACCGGCGTCGGGGCGATCGACTCGATCACCGTCCAGGCGAAGTCCGAATCGGATCTCAACGCCGCCGAATCCGAGGTCTCCTCGATCATCGAGGAACGCCACAAGATCACCGACACCTCGGAACCCGGCTTCAGCATCCTCAACCAGGGATCGCTGCTGGAAACCTCCAGCGAAACCAGCAGCGTGTTCACCACCCTGCTCGGTGAGGTGGCCGCCATCTCGCTGCTCGTCGGCGGGATCGGGGTGATGAACATCATGCTCGTGTCGGTCACCGAGCGGACCCGCGAGATCGGGATCCGCAAGGCGATCGGGGCCCGTCGCAGCGACATCCTCACCCAGTTCCTCACCGAGGCGGTGCTGGTGTCGCTGATCGGCGGGCTCACAGGGGTCGCCGTCGGGGTGATCGGCAGCCAGTTCGAGATCGCGGGCGTACACCCCGAGATCGCCACCTATTCGATCTTCCTCGCCTTCGGCGCGGCCGTCGCGTCGGGGCTGTTCTTCGGCACCTACCCGGCCGCCCGCGCGGCCTCCCTCAGACCTATCGAGGCACTTCGCTTTGAGTGACCAGCTTCCACCAGACCAGGAGCAGCAGATGAGCACCCGAGACACTTCCGTCGACGACACCGCCGCGCTCGAGTACGAGCCCGGGACCGAAGAGGACTGGTTCGAGGAGGACGAGGACGAGCTGCCGCGGCGTCCCCGCCGCCGGCTGTTCGGCCCGATCCCCGCCGTGCTGATCGCGATCCTGCTGCTCGCGGGCGGCTTCCTGGCCGGCGTCGAGGTGCAGAAGAACGAAGGCGGCTCCTCCACCTCGGGCAGCGGCCTCAGCGGCCTCGCGGCGCTGCGCAGCGCCGCCCGGAGCGCCACCGGCACGGCCGGCGGGAGCCGCGGCGCAGGC
>DATJOU010000094.1:0-12791 GCA_035506775.1 Solirubrobacteraceae bacterium
GGCTACATCCTGATGACCAACTTCTACGACCTCAACGAACCCCCGATCCGGGGCCAGAGCGGGCCCCTGATCCTCGACCGCCAGCTGCAGCCGGTGTGGTTCCAGCCGGTGCCGGAACGGCTCGTGGCGGCCAACCTCAGCCTGCAGAGCTACGAAGGCAAGCCGGCGCTGGCCTGGTGGCAGGGCAAGGTGACCAACACCGGCGCCACCGAAAGCGGCGAAGACGTGGTCGTCAACCAGCACTACCAGCCGGTCGCGCGCCTGAAAGCCGTCGACGGGTGGGTGCTGACGGTGCACGAGTTCCTGATCGACGGCGACCACGCGTGGGTGACGGCCAACAAGAACCTGCCGGAGAACCTGTCGAAATACGGAGGCGCATACAACGGCGCGCTGATCGACTCGGCCGTCCAGGAGTACGACCTGCGCACCGGCAAGTTGCTGCTCAGCTGGGACGCGCTCAAGCACATCCCCCTGAGCGAGTCGATCGCCACGCTGCCGACCAACGGGTTCCCGTGGGATGCCTACCACGTCAACTCGATCCAGCTGGTGGGCCCGGAAACGTTGCTGGTGTCGATGCGCAACACCTGGGCCGCCTACCTGGTGAACGCACGCACGGGCGCGATCGAGTGGACGCTCGGCGGGCGCAGGTCGAACTTCAGCTTCGGTCCCGGGGCCGCCTTCCAGTGGCAGCACGACGTGCGCCTGCAGAACTCCTCGACGGTGACGATGTTCGACGACCACTGCTGCCAGCTCACCGGGGGTGGCTCGCAGGTCGAAGCCACCGCCCCCTCACGGGGCTTGGTGCTGAAGCTCGACCGGCACACGCACCGGGTCACGCTGCTGGCCAGCTACGGGGCCAGCCAGAAGGTGGAATCGGCCTACATGGGCGACACCCAGCCACTCTCGAACGGCAACGTGTTCGTCGGTTGGGGCAACCAGCCCTACTTCTCCGAGTACACCCGTTCAGGGAAGCTGCTGTTCGAAGGTGAATTCCCGGGACCCGACCTCAGCTACCGGGTCACGGTCGGCCCCTGGGTCGGCCTGCCCCTGACCGTGCCCGCCGGCGCCGCCGTGCACGCGGGCCCGAGCACGACCGTGTACGCGAGCTGGAACGGTGCCACCCGGGTGACCGCCTGGCGGGTGCTGGGGGCGAGCTCCGCGGGAGGGCAGATGAAGATGCTCGTCGCCTCCCACCCGAAGAGCGGCTTCGAGACCTCGATGGCCGTGCCCTCGGGTTACAGCAGCTTCCAGGTCCAGGCGCTGGATTCCGCCGGCCACGTTTTGAGTACCTCGGCCGCGTTCGGCTGATACATTCCGGCTGTCGATCCGGGTCGTTGTCCGAGGGGGAGAGCGATGGGGAAGCTTCGAGTCGTGGTCGTGATCGCACTCGTATTCGTGGGTGCGGCGCTGTACGCCGGGTCAGCCGACGCGAAGGGGCCGAAGCCTGTGATCTCAGGCCTGGCGGTGTCTGCGCCGTCGCCGGGGGGCGGGACGACCGTGACGGCCTCGGTGTCGGGGGCCACGGAATGCACGCTGTCCACCAACAAGGAGGTGAACGGGCTGCCGGTGAGCTTCTCCTGCGCATCCGGCACCGTGGAACGCCTGGTCACGCTGCCACCTGGCGCGACTTTGAAGCCCACGACGTACGCGCTGACCCTCGTCGCGAGGGCGCCGTCGCCGTTCTCGAAGGCGACGACGAAGGTCACGGTCCGGCCCGAGCCGCTGTCGCTTGCCACGGGCTATGCAACCGCCTGCGCGGTGCTCGCGGGCGGTCACATCGCCTGCTGGGGCGAAGGTGAATACGGGCAGCTCGGAAACGGCAAGAACAAGAACGAGGACGCTCCGGTCGAAGTGAAGGGCATCGCCGACGCGACGCAGGTCAGCCCCGGCGAAGTCAGCTGCGCGCTGCTCTCCACGGGCCACGTGGACTGCTGGGGCAAGGCGAGAAAAGGGGACCTCGGCCACGGCGAAGGCGACGGAGAACCCGAAACATGCGGCTTCAACAAGCCGCGGATCTACCAGACGTGCAGCAAGAAGCCGGTTGAAGTGCAGGCAATCGGGGATGCGACACAGGTCAGCGCCAGCGCCGAAGGGAACACTGCCTGCGCGTTGCTGGCCACCGGCCATATCGACTGCTGGGGCTCGAACGAAAGCGGCCAGCTCGGAGCCGGAACGAGCGAAGAAGGCCGCAGCACCCCGATCGAAGTACAGGGCGTGAGCGAAGCTGTCCAGGTCAGCGCCGGTGGGGAATCGGCGTGCGCGCTGCTCGCGTCCGGCCACGTCGAGTGCTGGGGATCGGACCGCTGGGGGCAGCTCGGGGACGGCACGATCGAAGCAGGCCGCGACACGCCGATTGAAGTGCAGGGCATCAGCAGCGCCACCGAGATCTCCGTGGGCGGCTCCTTCGCGTGCGCGCTGCTCGCGTCCGGCCACCTCGAATGCTGGGGCCAGAACACCTCGGGCCAGCTCGGGGCAGGAACGAGCGAAGAAGATGACGACCTGCCGATCGAACTGGAGGGCATCAGCGACGCCACGTCCGTCAGCGCCGGTGAGTGGCACGCGTGTGCTGTGCGCGCCGGCGGACAGCTCGGCTGCTGGGGCGGCAACGACTACGGCGATCTCGGGCTCGGGACCGACGAAGGACCCGAAACCTGTCAGAACGTGTGCAGCCGGTCACCGGTCGAACCGGTCGGCGTCGCCGGCGCGGTTCAGGTCGGCGCCAGTCAATTCAACGGCTGCGCACTGCTGTCGGGCGGAACCATCGACTGCTGGGGGGCGGACTGGTACGGCCAGCTCGGGATCGGCGTCGTCATGCAGAGCCCCCCGAAGAGCTGGGGTCCGGCCGAAGTGCTCGGGCTGTAGGACCTCGCCGCCCCAGAGGACGCGCGCGACGCGGCGTCAGGGCGTCACGATCGCGAAGCTCCGGTCCGGCGGGTCGAGCAGCCCCAGCAGCTGCCCCAGCGCCATCGCGTCACCCTGCACGGACATGCGGCCCGAACCCAGCAGCGCTTCGGGTGTGGCGCGCCCGAGGATCAGCTCGTTCAGCGCGCTGCGCTCGATCGTCAGCGTCGCCTGCACCTCGTCCGCGGCGGGCAGCCCCGCCCGGTGGCGGAGCACGCCGTTCTCCAGCACGAGCATGAACTCCTCTGCCGTGTCCGGCAGCGACCAGCGCATCGCGATCCGTGTCTCGCCGGCCCGGGGACCGTCGATCTGGATCGCGACGGCGTCCAGCAGCTGGCCGGTGGAGAGGCCGGAGAGGACTTCGGGGGCGATCGTCGCGGCGCTCCCCAGGACGCCCTGGCGCAGCTCGACCGCGGCGGTGAGGAAGAAGTTGCGCCAGATCGCGTTCTCGGCCCCGTAGGCGAGCTGCTCGAGCGCCCGTGCCTGCAGCTCCTTCGCCTCGTCGTTGTCGGGCTGGGCGAACACGAGGTGGTTGACGAGCTCCACGACCCAGCGGAAGTCCCCCTCCTCGAAGGCCCGCCGGGCGTTCTGCAGCAGCTGCTCGGCGCCCCCGGCGAGCTCGACATAGCGCTCCCCGGCCGCCTGCGGGGGGTGGGGCCAGAGGTGCGCCGGGTTGCCGTCGAACCAGCCCAGGTAGCGCTGGTAGACGGCCTTCACGTTGTGGCTCAGCGAGCCGTAGTAGCCGCGGCAGTGCCACTCCCGCTCGAGGCCGGGAGGCAGCTCCAGGAGCTCAGCGATCTCGGCGGGGAGCAGGCCCTTGTTCAGCAGCCGCAGCGTCTGGTCGTGGATGTAGCCGTACAGGTCCCTCTGCTTGGCGAGGAAGTCCACGATCCGCTCCCGCCCCCAGCGCGGCCAGTGGTGACCCGCGAACACGACGTCGGCGTCGTCGCCGAACATCACGATCGCGTCGTCCAGGTAGCGGGCCCACACGTGGGCGTCGCGCACCAGCGCCCCCCGCGGGGTGATCACGTTGTGCATGTTGTGGGTCGCGTTCTCGGCGATGCACAGCGCCCGCCGGCGCGGGAACAGGAAGTTCATCTCGGCCGGTGCCTCCGTCCCGGGGGTGAGCTGGAAGACGATCTCGATGCCGTCCACCGTCTCTCGCTGTCCGGTCTCGGTGATCTCGAGCGTCGGCGGAATCAGGCTCACCGTGCCCAGCGAAGCGGTGTGCCCGAGTCCCGAGCCCACCTGCCCGAGCGGTCCCTTCCCCAGCCATGCGCCGTACATGTAGCTGGCCCTGCGGGTCATCGCGGTGCCGGCGAACACGTTCTCGCTGACCGCGTGCTCGAGGAACCCCTCGGGAGCGAGCACCGGGACGCTCCCGGAGGCGACCTCCTCGGCCGAGACGATCCCCCGGGCGCCACCGAAGTGGTCGACGTGGCTGTGGGTGTACAGCAACGCGGTCACCGGCCGCTCGCCGCGATGCTCGCGGTACAGGGCGAGGGCGGCCGCCGCCGTCTCGCAGCTGATCAGCGGGTCGATCACGAGCACCCCGCGGTCTCCCTCGACGATCGTCATGTTCGAGAGGTCCAGCCCGCGCACCTGGTAGATGCCCTCGGTCACCTCGAACAGGCCGTGGATCGCGTTCAGCTGCCCCTGGCGCCAGAGGCTCGGGTTGACGCTCGGCGGGCACTCCCCCTCGAGGAAGTCGTAGCCGTCGAGGTCCCAGACGACGCGCCCGTCGGTGCCCTCGATGACGCCGGCCGCCAGCGACCCGAGCCGTCCGCGCATCGCGTCCCCGAAGTCGTCGCGGTCGTCGAACGGCAGCGCCATCCGCACCGCGTTGTTGGCCTGCTGGATCCCCGGCGAGACGCTCCCGGCGGCGGGTTCGGCCGGATCGGCCACGGCTAGGCCGCCGTCGCCAGGGCGGGGCCCGCGGCGGCCGGCGCCGGCACCCGGAAGTCGATCTGGTCGTCGATCGGGCCGTGGCGCAGCAGGCGGATGTCGCGGATGTAGTTCTGGTGCAGACGCCACGGGAGCGTGCCCGCCTGTTTGGGCAGGGCGTCGACCGACCGCAGCACGTAGCCGGATTTGAGGTCGAGGATCGGGTAGGTGCCGAGGCTCGCCGACGGGCTCCTGGGCACGCAGATCGGCTTGCCGGTGGCGCGCATGTGGGACAGCAGCCGGCACACGTATTCGGCCACGAGGTCGGCCTTCAGCGTCCAGGACGCGTTCGTGTACCCGATCGCGAAGGCGAGGTTCGGGACCTCGCCGAGCATCATGCCCTTGTAGGCGACCGTTGAGCCGAGCTCGACGGGGGTGCCGTCGACCTCGAGCTCGAGTCCCCCGAGCATCATCAGCCGCAGCCCGGTGGCCGTCACGATGATGTCCGCCTGCAGCTCACGGCCGTCCTGGAGGCGCACGCCGTCGTGGGTGAAGCGATCGATCGAGGCGGTGGCGATCGAGGCGCGTCCGTCGCGCAGGACTTCGAAGAAGTCGCCGTCGGCGGCCATGCACACACGCTGGTCCCAGGGGTTGTAGGTGGGGGAGAGGTGGGTGTCGATGTCGAAGCCGGGCGGCAGCTCGGCGGCGGCCATGCGGCGGAAGCGGGACCGCATCAGGCCGGGGGCGTGGCGGCACAGCTGGAAGATGAGGATCATCAGCAGCACGTTCCGCCAGCGCACGAGCGCGTAGGCGCGCCGTGGGGAGATCCAGCGGCCGAGCCGTTCGGCCAGCTGCTCGCGGGCGGGCACCGGGACGATGTAGGTGGGGGAGCGCTGGAGCATCGTCACGTGCTCGGCCCCCTCCTGCGCCAGCGAGGGGATCAGCGTCACCGCCGTCGCCCCGCTGCCGATCACCACCACCCGCTTGCCGGCACAGTCGAGATCGGCGGGCCAGTGCTGGGGGTGCACGATCTGCCCCCTGAAGTCCCCGCTGCCGGCGAAGGTGGGGGTGTAGCCCTCGTCGTAGCGGTAGTAGCCGGTGCACATGTACAGGAAGCCGCACGTGAGCTTCAGCTCCTCGCCGGTGTCGGTGCACACCACGGTCACCGTCCAGCGAGCCTGCTCGGAGGACCAGCTCGCGCTGACCGCGCGCCGGGAGAAGCGGATCAGCTGCTGCACCCCGTAGGCGCCGGCGGTCTCGTGGATGTAGCCGAGGATCGAGGGTCCGTCGGCGATCCCGCGGGCGTCCTCCCAGGGGCGGAAGGAGTAGCCCATCGTGAACATGTCCGAATCCGAGCGGATCCCGGGATAGCGGAACAGGTCCCAGGTGCCTCCGATCGAGTCGCGTGCCTCTAGGATCGCGAGCGAGAGCTCCGGGCAGGAGCGTCGCAGGTGGCAGGCGGCTCCCACCCCCGACAGGCCTGCGCCGAGGATCAGGACGTCGAGGTGCTCCGCTTCCACGGGGCTTCTTCTACCAGCCGCGGCGACCGAGCGCGCGCGTGAGCCTGCGCGAGAGGACGGCGTGCCACGCCAGCAGGGCGGTGGTGGGGAGCAGCACCACGGCCGGCCAGAAGGTGCCCTCGCCGGTCAGCGCCCAGACCCCGAGCGCGGTGGCGTTGATGGTCGCGAAGGTAGCGACGTGGAAGCGCATCACCGTCGACTGCAGGCGGCGTACTTTGCGCAGCGCGAGCCAGCGCACCGTCAGCAGCGGCATCGCCCACACGTAGGCGGCGATCTCGCTGCGCCTGACCGTGCGGTACACGCGCTCGACCAGCGCCTCGAGCTCCTCGGTGCTGAGACGGCCTTCGCGGTAGCGCTGCTTCAGCGCACCCAGTGCCCGGTCGCGTTCGGAGGGCGAGGGACGGCTCGAGGACAGCGCCCTCTGCATCGAGGCGAACATCACCACGGGATTATGCCGCGCGGGGGAAGGCGCCCCGACTGTAGGCTCCGGTGCTCGTGTCGGGGGCGGCCAGCTGATGTCCCGCGGCTACTGGCCGCGACCGTGGACCTGTGAGGACGGCGGGCCCCGCCGCCACGGGTCCGCCGCGGGGCTGCCCGGGCTCGGCCTCGCACCCGGCGAGCGGCTCTCGGTGGCCGCTGCCCGCGACGTGTGGGCCACCGACGCGCTCGTTCGCCGCGAGCCGGGCGAGCTTTACGCGCTGCGCCACGACATCCCCTGGGGCGGGGCCCAGTCCTCGCCGGTGGAGGCCTGGGTGGAGCGCCTGGATCCACACACGCTGGCGGTCACCACCGCCACCCCGCGGCTCCCGGGGGGCCCCTTCTGGCCCGGGGGCATCGCGGCCCACCGCAACGGGAGCCTGTACGTGGCCTTCGGCTGCTGGGCCCACCGTCTCTCAGCGGAGCTGGAGGTGCTGGCTTCCCATCGACTCCCGGTCGAGCGGCCCTACAACTCGTTCGTCGTGCTCGACGGGGGAGAGCTGGTGATGAAGGACTGCGACGCCCCCCGCGGCCGTGAGCCCTCGACCGTGTCGGTGCTCGATCCCGACACGCTGCTGCCGCTGGCGCCCCCGCTGCCGCTGGGCGAGCCCTCGGTGGGGAGGCTCTCCAGCGACGGCGAGAGCGTGATCGTGCTCGGGTCGAACACGGTCTTCCGCGTGCGCTTCGACCGCGACGCGGGGAGGCTGCTGGTCGACGAGCGCTGGCGGCCCACCTACGGGCCCAGCCCGGGTCGCAGCTACGGCTGGGACCCGGTGATCACCGACCGTCACCTGCTGTGGATGGACAACGGGCGCAACCACACCGACCGCGCGATGGTCGGCACCGGCTCGGCCCCGGACCCGGTGCGGCTGTGGTGGGTCCGCCACGACGACGAGCGCTCGATCCGCAGCGTCGAGATCAGCGGGCTTGCCTACGGGACCGAGTCCAACCCGCCCGCCTTCGACCAGCGTGGCGGCGTGGTGGTCGCCTACGACGCCGGCAACGCGGTGCTGCGCGCGTGGCGCCTGGTGGGCGAGGAGCTCGAGCCGCTGTGGCGGCGGGACGGCTTCGCCCACGCCGGGCACCTGATCCTGTTCGAGGACACCCGGGAGCTCGTCGCCGGGGACTGGCGCGACCGCGGAACGCCCGCCAGCCTGCGGGCCCGGCGAGCCCTCTCGGCGGCCACCCGGCCGCTGTTCTCCGGCTTTCCCTCGGTTCGGCGGGCCGCTGCCCGCCTCGGCCACGACGAGCTCGTGGTGCTCGATCTCGACACCGGCGCGGAGAAGGCCAGGGTCGCGGTCCCGAGTCCCGTGCAGGGGTTCCTGTTCCCCGCGCCGGGCTTCGGGCGCGACGTCTACTACCAGTCGCTGTCGACGATCGCGCGCGTCGAGGTCGTGCCCCACCGGGCAGGCGAACACAGCGGGCGCGAGCGCGGCGTCCCTTCAGAACCAATCCCAATCCAGGAGGATCGATGGCAGAGCAGGTAGTCCCGACAACCAACCCTCGAGAGCTGCTGGCGGGCATGACCCCGGGCGAGCCGGTCGTGATGATCAACCTGCTCCATTTCAAGGGTCCCGACGGCGTGGAGCACTACCGCGCCTACGCGCGTGGCGTCGTCACCCACCTGGAGTCCGCCGGGGGCCGGGTCCTGTACTCGGGGAACGCCCGGGCGTTCGTGATCGGCGACGGCGAGCGCCCCTGGTGGGACGCGATCCTGGTCGTCGAGTACCCGAGCCCGGAGGCCTTCCTGAAGATGGTCTCCGACCCCGACTACCTCGAGGTCCACAAGCACCGCGAGGCCGCCCTCGACCGCGCCGAGCTGATCGCCACCAGCCACTGGATGGGCTGAGCGTCAGTCCAGCCAGCTCGCGGCCGCGACCCGCTCCACGTTGATCGCGATGATCACCCGTCCCACTCCGGCGAGCGCCTCGTCGGTCTGGGGCTCGGGCGGCTCGTCGGTGCCCATGAAGCGTTGCGTGCAGGCGGCGGTCGGCGGCCCGATGTCCTGCGTGAGTACGGTCGCCGGTCCGGAGAAGGTCGCCGACGGGAAGGGGCGCTCGAAGCCCATCACGCACAGCGAGGCCCACCCCGTCCGTTCGACGTCCCTCACCTTCCGCCGGGCGGTGGTGCTCGAGATCATCAGCCGATCGCCGTCGCGTGCGTAGTAGACGACCGACTGCAGCGGTTCGTCTCCGGCGTCGGTGGCCAGGACCCCCACGATCTGGGCGTCGAGGAGCTCCTCCAGACGCGCGTTCAGGACGCTCACGGCGCCAATCCTACGTCCCCGCGGCCACCCATTCCACCCGGGCCGGGTCGAGCTCCCGCAGCGAGCCGAGGACCTCGTCGGCGAGCTCGAGCTCGGCGGCCGAGGGCGGGAACTCGTGGTTCGGGACCGCGATCACCTTCATCTCGGCCGCCACGGCGCTGCGGATGCCGTTGGCGGAGTCCTCGACCGCCACGCAGGCACCGGCCGCCAGACCGAGCCGGCGGGCCGCCTCGAGGTACACGTCGGGGGCGGGCTTGCCGTGGGCCACCTCCTCCGAGGACACGGTCGCCGAGAAGCACGGCTCCAGGCGCGAGAGCGACAACACCAGCTCGATCACCGGCCGGTTGGCCGACGAGGCCAGCCCCAGCGGCCAGCGGCGGCTGAGCGCCCGCACCGTCTCCACGGCCCCCGGGAGCAGGGGCAGGCTGCGGCGGTAGCGCTCTTCGAGCGTGGTGACGACGAGCTCGGAGATGCGCCCCGGCGGCAGCTCGACGCCGAGCTGCTGGTGCATGTAGGCCGACCACTCGGTCGAGCTCATCCCCATCATCGCCCGCTGGGCGTCCCGCGCCCAGCGCCCGCCGTGCGCGAGCGCGACCTCGTGGCGGGCTTCGTTCCACACCCCCTCGGAGTCGATCAGCACGCCGTCGAGGTCGAAGACGACGGCCGCGGGTCTCACCGGGGCAGCGTAGAGTGCGCGCCCGTGGCGCCGCAGCGACCTTCGGACTCGAGCTCGGTGCTGACCCGCTGGATGGGGATCACCGACGCCAACACGGCCGGATTCGTCCACGGCGGGGTGATCATGCGGCTGTGCGACGAGGTCGCCGGCCTGGCTGCGATCCGTCACTGCCACGACCGCGTGGTGACCGCCGGGATGGATCGCATGACCTTCCTGGAACCCGTCCACGTCGCGCAGCTGGTGACCTTCAGGGCCACCGTCAACGCCGCCTGGAGAACTTCGATGGAGGTGGGGGTGCGGGTCGACTCCGAAGACGTGCGGACCGGTGAGGCGCGCCACTCCTCCAGCGCCTACCTGACGATGGTGGCCATCGACCAGCAGGGCCTGCCGGTGGAGGTGCCCGCCCTCGAGCCGGAGAGCGAGGAGGAGCGCCGGCGCGAGCAGGCGGCCCAGCTGCGGCGCGAAAACCGCCTCGCCGAGCGCGAGGCGATCCGCCGGGCGCGCGCCTGCGGCGACTGAGCGCCGGCGCCGCCCGGCGCTCAGTCGTCCTGGTCGGTGACGATCCTGACGCTGTCGACCGGGTGGGACGTGTCCTGCACCCGGTGCAGGCGGTACTCGGACTCGCGCACCAGCAGCCGCGCGATCGACCGCTGGTAGTCGGCGAACGCGGGCGAGCGGTAGTGGCGCTCGATCGCCCGCTCGTCGTTCCAGCGCTCCAGGACCACGAAGTGGCCGGGCTCCTCCAGCACCTCGGCGAACGTGAACGACAGGCACCCGTCTTCGGCCTGTGCGTGGCGGCTGGCCTCGGTCATCACGCCCTCGGCCACCTGCCGGTGGGGGATCTGGACGTAGATGTCGCCGAGGCCGATGATCACCGTTCGGGGACGATACGCTCCCGCGGTGGCGCTCGATCCCAGGCTGATCATCGAGCTTCCCCGGGGCGGGGCGGTCGAAAGGCAGCTCGAACGCGACGGCCTGGAGGCCATCACGAGGGGGGAGGTGGCGATCGAGGCGGGCCCCACCGACGAGGAGGGAAACCTCGAGGCGGCGGCCGCCGGGCAGGTGGTCCTGTCGGTCGGGTCTCCCGAAGCGCTGCGCCGCCAGGCAGAGGACGTGGAGCGCGTGATCCGCTCCGCGGGCACCGGCGAGGAGCCGCTGGTGATCTCCGTGGGGACGGCCGAAGAGGTGCGCGAACCGGAGATCGCGGCGCTGCTCGACGCCGCCGGCCACGCGCGGCGCCCGGTGATCCTGCGGATCGAGCGCGACGCCCTCTAGAGGCCTTCGATCTCGCGCAGATCCTCGGCGGTCAGCTCGAGCGTCGCCGCCGCCAGCACCGGGTCCACCTGCGCGGCCGACCGGAAGCCCACGATCGCCCCATCGACGGCCGGGTCGGTGAGCGTCCAGGCCACCGCCACGGCGCCGGCGGAGACCTGGTGGCGATCGCCCACGAGCGTGAGCCGCCGCACGAGCTCCAGGTTCTGCGTCAGCTCGGGCTCGTTGAAGCGGGGGTCGCGCCGGCGCCAATCCTCGGCCGGCAGCCGCTCCACCCGCTCACGGGTCATCGTCCCGGTGAGTATCCCCGAGCCCATCGGGGAGTAGACGATCACGCCGATCCCTTCGCGCTCGGCGAACGGCAGCAGCTCCGGCTCCGCCCCGCGTGCCACCAGCGAGTACTCCGGCTGGAGGGTCTCGACCGGGGCGATCTGCTGGATCCGGCGCAGCTGGGCGACGTCGAAGTTGGACACGCCGATGTGGCGCACGAGCCCTTCCCGCTTGAGCTCGGCCATGGCCGCCCAGCCCTCCTCGATCTCCCCGGGTGGGTCGGGCCAGTGGATCTGGTAGAGGTCGATCGCCTCCACCCCGAGCCGCTCCAGGCTGGCGTGGGCCTCACGCATCACCGAGTCACGCCCGAGGCTGTGCACCACGGTGCGCCCGGGGCCCTCCAGAAGCGAGCACTTCGTGAACACGAGTGGCGGCTCGGGCAGCCCCCGAAGTGCCCGTCCGACGACCTCCTCGGAGTGACCGAAGCCGTACGCCGCGGCGGTGTCGATCCAGTTGACGCCCAGCTCGAGCGCCCGTCCGATCGCCTCCAGCGACTGCTCGTCGGCCTGGGGACCCCACCCGAACTCCCAATCCCCTCCGCCGATCGCCCAGGCGCCCAAGCCGAGCCGGGTGATCTCCAGGCCGGTCCCGCCGAGCTGGGTGGTTGGAAGGGTGCTCGCGGGCATCGCGTGAGCACGTTAGTGGGCTGGCGCGATCGTGCGGATGGCCACGATCGGCGCGGACGGGCCCGACGGGGTCCTTCGTGGACCGCGACGGCGCGGTGCCCCGGTAGACGCGGCCTCTGGCTGGAACCGAAGTCGGATCGGGTAGCTTGGGTCGCAGCCGATGCCCCAGGCAGAGAACACCACGGTCCAGGCCGCCACCTCCGTTCCGGTCACCGCTCGTGGGCTGACCCGGCGCTTCGGGGAGGGCGCTGCGGCCGTCGAGGCCCTGCGAGGGGTCGATCTCGACGTCAAGGAGCGCGAACTGGTGGCGGTGATGGGCCCTTCCGGGTCGGGCAAGTCCACGCTGATGCACCTGCTGGCGGGTCTCGACACCCCCACGACGGGGACCGTGAGCATCGCCGGCACGGAGCTGCAGGGCCTCGGGGACAGCGAGTTGACGCGGCTGCGCCGCGACCACATCGGCTTCATCTTCCAGTTCTTCAACCTGCTGCCGATGCTCGACGCCGAAGAGAACGTCACGCTGCCGCTGGCGATCGCCGGTGAGCGCCCCGACCGGGAGTTCGTCCGGGAGGTGATGGCGAAACTCGGGCTCGCCGACAGGGGTAGCCACAGGCCCTCCCAGCTCTCGGGGGGCGAGCAGCAGCGGGTGGCCATCGCGCGGGCGCTGATCTCGCGGCCGACCGTGCTGCTGGCCGACGAGCCGACCGGCAACCTGGACTCCAAGACGGGGGCGGAAATCCTCGAGCTGCTGCGTCAATCGATCGCCGACTACGGACAGACGACGGTGATGGTGACCCACGACCCGCGGGCGGCCTCGATCGCCGACCGCATCCTCTTCA
>DATJOU010000095.1:0-6054 GCA_035506775.1 Solirubrobacteraceae bacterium
CGCCCTGCGAGCCGTCCTCGACGGTCTCGCGCTCGGGCCACCTCGTGGCTCGTACACGAGTTTGCAGCTCGGCCAGCTCCTCGTCCGGGAAGCCCACTCGAAACGGTCGCACAGTGGTCTCAGCGGCGCCCGTCCGTTGGCTGGTCTCCGTGGCTGACATCGCTACCTCCTCAGGATCGTTGTCGCCTGGACGCGAAGCACGTTCAATCTGCCACCAACGCCCTCAGTTTGCGACGTTCTACGGATCGTTTTGCCCCCAGTTTGCGGAGTTTTTCGCACCAATCCACTGAGCTTCGCTGCTACCACCTCGCGGCATCCCGTAGCCGTGGCCCACGGGTTGCCGCGGGACTATCCTCGGACCCGGCGGGCCAGGTAGGCGACCCCGACCTGCGGCCGGACCCGCAGGGTCCTCAGACCACGTTCGCGTGCCAGGGGCGGCCCGAAGTGCCCGTCAGCCGAAGCGCTCCAGCACGCGGCTGATCGCGCTCGTGCCGAACTCGACCGCGCCCACCGGCAGGCGCTCGTCCTCGGCGTGGACCAGCTGCATGAAGGCCATCTCCTCTGGCAGCTGCATCGGCAGGAAGCCGTACGTCTGGATCCCCAGGCGAGAGAAGAAGCGACCGTCGGTGACCGCCGGAAGCAGCAGCGGGATCGGCTTCGCAGCCGGGTCCAGGTCGCGCAGCGCCTGGGCGAGCGTGTCGAACAGCCCCATATCCGGCTCGGGGGCTCCGGGATCGAAGCGGATCACCTCGAGCTCCATCTCCACCCCGGACAGCGCTCGCAGCTCGGCGAACACGTCCTGCGGGCCGAAGCCGGGGAGCAGCCGGCAGTCGATCTCCACCGACACCTCGTCGGGGATCACGTTGATCTTCTCGCCCCCTGCGACGATCGTGACGCTGGCCGTGTTGTGGAGCAGCGGGTCGAACATGCGCCCGCGCTCCCCGAGCACGTCCAGCAGCCGATCGGTCGCCCACGGCTGCATGAGGGCGCGAAGCAGCACCTCCATGGGGCGCGGTGCGTCCGCGGCGATCGCATCGACCATCGCCTCGACGACCGGCGTCACGTGCACGGGCAGACGTCGGCTGTCGAGGCGGTTCAACAGGCGCCCGAGCTTGCCCATCGCCCCGCCCCGCACCGGCAGCGAGCCGTGCCCCCCCGGACCCCGGAACGTGGCTCCGGTCCAGCACACCTGCTTCTCGGCGACCATGATCGGGTAGAAGCGCCGCCCGGCGATCGGCATCGTGAAGCCGCCGAACTCGCCCAGCGCGAAGCGCACGCCCTCGAACAGCTCAGCGTGCTCTCGCACGAGAAAGTCGGCTCCGTGGTCGCTCCCCGCCTCCTCGTCGGCGAGCACACACAGGATCACGTCCCCGGCGGGGGGCCCCGGCGCGGTCGCGGCGCGCATGAAGGCGGCGATCAGCATCGCCACGCCGCCCTTCATGTCGAGGGCACCACGCCCCCAGATGTAGCCGTCGTGGATCTCGCCCGCGAACGGCGGGTGCTTCCATTTTCCGCGTGCCGCAACCACGTCGACGTGGCCTTGCAGCAGCAGCGGCGGGGCCTTCCCCCGGCCGGGCAGCCGCGCGATCAGGTTGGGCCGCCCGGTGTCGTCGGCGATCGTCCGCTGCTCGCACGGGAGATCCTCCAGCAGCGAGCTGATCCAGGCGATGCACTCTCCCTCCGCTCCGGGCGGGTTGGTGGTGTCAAACCGCAACAGCTGCGCGAGCAACTCCACCGGTCGATCCGCAAGGTCCGTAGCCGCCATCGCGTCAGTCTCCCTGATCCGAGGCGTGGATCGCACCCGGGGGCAGGATGGTTGGCGTCCCTGCCACGACCTCACCGCAGCGACGTTGCGGCAGGCGTATCCTCGGCGTTCGTGGCCGACACCACCGAGCTGAGCCGGGACGCTTGGCGTCCTTACTTCGACGAGCTGAGCCGAACGCTGACGACGACACGGGCCACGGTCGAGATAGACGCTCCCCAGCTCGGTGCGCAGCTGCAGGCCGAGGACCTCGTGCTCGACGGCATCACCTACGACGATCGCGACGACATCCTCGTGGTGGCCCTCTCACCGGGTGGGGCAGACGAGTCGCTGCAACATTTCGTCTCGGCCCCGAGAAGGATCTCGGTCGAGACCTCGGAGGGTGTCGTCCCATCCTCGATCGAGGTCGAGGATGGCGAAGGCCAGCTCACGCTGGTGCGGCTCGACGCGGCAGCCGCTCTGCCGCCCGGGTAGGCGATCGGCTCCGTGCTCCCGGTGCGTCGGCTCGCCCTTCTGCTTCCCTTGGCGCTGATCTTCGCGCTGGCCCTCGTGCCCGCGGCGGGCGCGAGGGAACCGGCCGAACTCCAAGGCGCCTGGTGGGGCACGCTCGAACCCTCCGAAGGCAGCACGGCCGTGCCCGAACAGATCACGCTCAAGGTCAACCGTGCCGAGACCAAGGGAAGCTGGTCGATCAGCCCGTCCTGTCACGGCAAGCTCGTCCTGCAGAGCATCTCCAACGGCTTCCACCACTACGAACGGCTCCCCGCCCGCCGAGTCGCCTCCGGGTGCGACGCCGGGGGCGTGGACTGTCTGTGGCTGGACGGGACGCAGGTGCAGGACATCTACGTCTCCGCGAACGGCGACGAAGACAGCTCCGGGCTCTTCAGCCGCAGACGCTGAGGGCCATCCCGGCGGGTCGCTCGCCGGCCTCCGCAGCCGGGGTGCGACGGGGTGGTCCGGGTGGGGCCCGTTTCGGGTTCCTCCTTGCGGTGCGATGGGGACGCCGCTACACTCCTGGGGCGAGTGAGGGACGCGATAGTCCACCAATGACCCGGCTTGAGGAAAGCTGAACTACGAGGGATGAGGGGAGCCACTGCGATGCGACGCCCGAGGGGAACGGAACCTGCAACCGCCGCGCGCGGCCGCCACGCCGGGAGTCGGAGGTTCACGAGGGGCCGGCTGCTGCTGGCGCTCGCGATAGTCGCAGCCGCGGCCTGCTTCCCGGCCTCCGCCGGGGCGGCGAAGTACACCGTGTCACTCACCAGGACCACGGGCGGCGTCGAGAACATCTCGGGGGCGAACTTCGCCGACGTCGGGTTCGGGATCGGCTACGGACAGGCGCAGGACGGGATCTGCCTGCTCGCGGAAACGTTCCTGACGGTCGACGGCGAACGGTCGGCGTTCTTCGGTCCGGAAGGAACCTTCAAGAACGAAGCCGAGGGTGGTCTGGTGTTCAAAAACCTCTACTCCGACATCTACTGGACGTCGGTCAAGGACAACCACACCGTCCAGAAGCTCATCAAGCTCCCCACCCCGCTCGGGCCGGGGCCGCAAGCCGTCGAAGCGGTGAAGGGTTACGCCGCCGGCTACGACGCCTACCTCGAACACATCGGTGGGGCGAGCGGCGTCTCGAATCCTGCCTGCAAAGGCGCGGCGTGGGTGAGGCCGATCAAGCCGATCGACGTGTGGCTGCGGATCTACCAGGTCGATGACCTCGCGGGCAACTCCGCCCTCGGTCCGGCCGCCGAGGCGAATCCGGCGTACGGCGCACCCGCGAGCCCGGCCACCAAGCTGGCCGCCCGACACAGTGCCCAGGTGCAGTCGCTCGCCGGGTCGGTCTCGAAGCTCGCGCAGATGGGGCACAGCAACGTCGTCGGCTCCAACGGCCTCGCCGTCGGTGGCGAAGACGCAACCAACGGGGGTGGCGTCGTGCTCGCCAACCCGCACTTCCCGTGGCATGGCTCGGAACGCTGGTGGGAGATGGGCGTCGAAGTCCCCGGCTCCTACCACGCGATCGGTGCCGGGATCTGGGGATTGCCGGGGATCACCATCGGCCACAACCAGAACCTCGCGTGGACGCACACCGTCTCGACGAACACTTCGGTCACGTTCTGGGTGCTGCAGCCTGCAGGACCGGAAAAGTACATGTACAAAGGCAAGAAACTGAAGATGAAGAAGCGCACCGTGACGGTGCAGGCGCTGGAACACGGCGAAGAGGTGGCGCACACCTACACCCTCCACTACAGCGTCTACGGGCCGGTGATCTGGGAGAGCGGTCTCGCGCTTGCCATCGATGACGCCAACATCAACAACCTCCGCGGTGTGAACCAGTGGCTCGCGATCGGCAAAGCCGAAAACGCGTCCCAGGTGATCGAATCCGAGCGCACCATCCAGGGCGTGCCGTGGGTGAACACGATCGGTGCCGACGACCTCGGCAACGCGTTCTACACGGAGATCGTCGTGGCCTCCAGCGAGACGACCGCCTTCCTGGACGACTCGAACTGTCAATTCGGTGGGGCCGGGTCGAAGAGCGGACCCTTCTTGGGCAACGGCGAATGCGAACTCCCCGAAAGCCCGGGTGCGATCGTGCCGGGGATCCTGGCCGGGGCCGACGAGCCGGCGCTGGTCCGCAAAGACTACGTCGAGAACTCGAACAACTCCTTCTGGCTCGCGAACGCGAACAGCCCGCTCACCGGGTTCTCGCCGGCCCTTGGCGGTGAAGAAGAAAACCCGGGCATGCGCTCACAGACGGGGATCGACATGGTCGCCCAGCGAATGGGGACGTTCAACAGCGGCATCCCGACCGATGGCCTATCACCGGTCCCAGGATTCACCGCCGAAACGCTGCAGCAGTCATACAGCAAGTTCCGCTCGCTCCCGGCTGAACGAGCACTCCCGGGTCTGCGTGAAATCTGTGAAAGCGCGGTCACCGAAAACGGCGGCGTGATCGATGGCGTCAACGTCAGCGCCGCCTGCCCGATCCTCAACGCCTATGACGCGGCCGCCACGCTCGAAGACAAAGGCGCCTGGCTGTTCCAGGAATGGTTCGAACGCGCGAAAATATGTGCCTACTCGTGCGGGGCCGAAACCAGCCCTCCGGCGTGGATCCACCCCTGGACGGCAAGCGAACCGGTCTACACGCCCAACACGCTCAACACCTCGCGGCCCGCGAGCAAGGAAGCGCTGGCGCAGGCGGTGAGCTCAATGGAAGCACGCGGGCTTCCGCTCGATGTGAGCATCGGTGAAGTGCAGCGGGCACCGCAGGCCGGCGCGGCCCCGATTCCGGGCTGTATCGACGGCGACGGCTGCTTCGCGGCCATCGCGTCGTCGTTCCCTTCGCCGACCGCGAAACAGGCCGAAGCGTTCAACGGCAACAGCATCGTGATGTTCACGGAACTGCAGCCCGGCCACGAACCGGTCGCGAAAGGCCTGCTGACCTACTCGCAGTCGGAAGACCCGACGTCTCCCTACTACGAAGACCAGACCCAGCGGTTCTCCAAAGGCGAATGGATCACGCTCCCGTGGACGCCGGCCCAGGTCCAGGAAGACGAGATCGCTCCGCCGCTCGAACTCCACCTGAAGTAGCCGCCGCCGCGCGCGTCGGGGCGAACCGAGACGCGTTCACCCCGGGCGCCCGCCGGTGTACCTCGACGCGATCGAAGCGCGCTCGGGGCGCTAGCGGTGGTATGAGGGTCCTGCTCCTGGCAGACCCAGGGCGAGCCTCAGCTTCGCGGCGACCGCTGCCCCTCGCTCGGCCGCTTCGGTGAACCTCGAGTTCCAGGCGGCCAACGAGGAGGAGGTCAGGTCCGTCGGTGGCACCGCCCGTTGGACGAGGGTGCCCGCCACTTCGTCGAACGACCGCAGGAGCCTTCGGATCCGCTTCGGCCACCGTGCTTCCTCGAGCGAGCGGACGCCACCGCGGGTTGCGCTGGTGAACCGCGAGCTGGCGGCCACCATCTGTCGGTAGGGCGTCCTGGGGGTCCATTCGGAGCGTTCGGTCTCGAACTGCTCGAATGCAGCCCCTGCCCGCGCAGCGAGGCGCAGGTACTGGGCTCCGGCAGCCGTCGCGACCGGCGCCTGCCTCAACGTGAAGGAGTCGACGTGTAGCGGTGTGGGGGCGAAATCGCCCTCGTTCACCGACATCCACTGCGAATACACGGCGGTTCCGAGGGGCATGGCCGAGTTCACGGCCAGGTCCCGGAAGACAGGCGCTGTCAACCGGGGATAGATGACGTGGTCGTTTTCGCTTCCGGGATCCTCCTGTGCCCACTCGGCCTGGTTGAACGGCGCAT
>DATJOU010000096.1:0-2402 GCA_035506775.1 Solirubrobacteraceae bacterium
GCGCCGCCGGTTCCGTAGCCGTGCCAGGCCACGATGCTGAGGTACTGGGCACAGGTGGGATCGCCGAGGCAGGTGGAATAGAGATCCGGCCCGTAGGAGCTGTCGTCCGCCATCGAGACCCGGACCGACGAGAGCCCCGCCGTCGCCAGCGCAGGTCCGAGTGTGCCGCCCACGAAGCTATCCAGCGTGGCCGGGGTCCAGGCGCAAGCCCCGAGGCTGCTGTTGCTCGGCACCAGGTTCGCCTCGTTGGTCACCGAGACCACCGATGACGGCACGCCGTTCGTCTGAAGCATCTGCAGCCACTGCACGACGTAGTCAGCGAAGGCACTCCAGTTGCTGTTGGGGATGCAAGAGCCGTTCGCCCCCGCCGTGCCGTCCGAGAACGTGCCGCTGTACTTCAAGCTCGCCGGAGGCGACTGGATGCTCTCCTCCACCATCGCGCCGTTGGCGATCGCTCCCTGCCGGGTGGCGAGGTCGGGAACGTTGCTCATGGAGACGGTGCAATCGCCCGTCGCGGGACAGGCGTAGTTCCCGGTGCGGAGGATCTCGAGGCCGATCCCCGACGACGGCGAGAAGAACATCGCCGCCTGCGCGCTGGTGAGGTCCTGCCCGGAGATCCAGTCCTCGCCACCCCAGCCATCCATCGTCTGATAGGTGGTGCCCCAGGTGACGGTCGCGCAGCCCGCGGAGCCCGGGGTGCAGCCGGTTGCTCCGCTGCTCGAGCCGGTGGTCGAGGTGCCGGAGCCGGAGCTCGTGCCGGGGCCGGAGCTCGTGCCGGGGCCGGAGCTCGTGCCCGAGCTGGACGTCACCCCTCCCGTCGTGGCCGAGGTCGAGGTGGTGACCGCGCCCGAGGTCGTCGACGCGCTCGTGGTGAGCGACGCGCCGCCCGTCGAAGCGGCGCTGGAGGTCGTGTGGGATGCCCCGCTGGTGCTCGTCGAGTGGCCGCCCGAGCTTGTGGTGGATACCGTGCTCGCGGACGACCCGGTGGACGCAGCTCCCGTCGAGCCCGCACCCGTGGCCCCGCTCGACGCGGTGACCGTGGCCGAAGTGGAGGCCCCCGCGCTCGTCGAATCCTGGATCGTGCCCGAGGTGGAACAGCCGAGCATTGATCCTGCGAGAAGCGCGGAATACAGCGTCCTTCGTGGCATCATCGCTCGCCCTCCGTTCATCGGCTCATCATTCCGGAATCTCCGCTCTGTTCGCGGTGTGCCAAAGCAACCATACCAGCAACCCGAACGGAACGATGGTGATCACGTCCTCGAGGGGGCCGAGGTTGAACGCCGTCCGCAGCGTCGCGTGGGCGCTGATCCAGGCGAAGAGCCGCAGCCCGGGGTGCTCGGTGGCCTGGTCGGCGGCGACGCCGATGAACGCCACGGCGATGCCCATCAACGCATAGCCGGCGATCAGTCCCGACGAAAGCAACGTCGCCTTCTCGTCGGCCGGGCCGTGGCTCTCACCGGGGTGTTTCTTGCGCAGCGCCCACGCGAGGATTCCACCGAAGATGAACGTCGCCGAGGTCGCGACAGGCAGATAGAGGCCGATCGAGAACGCGAGCCCGCCCCAGCCGAGGAGCTCGGCGCCGAGCGCCAGCACCGCTCCTACCGCAAGCAGCGCCCAGGGCAAATGGCCGCCGAAGGCTCCCTGGACCAGCGTCGCCATCAGCGTCGCTTGCGGTGCGGGCAGGGCCGGGCTCCCCAGGTGGTAGCGGGCGTCGAGCAGCAGGAGCACGAAGCCGGCGCGCAGGGCCGCCGAGAGCGTCCCGACCATCTGGCCCGACTGGACCACCCAGGGGGTGCCCCCGACGAGGGTGCAGGTCTTCAGGTCCTGCGACAGATCGCCCGACAGCGAGATGGCGACGCAGACGATCACCCCCACCGTCATCGCCGCGAACATCGTGGCGGAGGAGCTGCCGCGCACGTGGGCGATGATGAACGACGAGCACAGCAGCGCCGCGATGGTCATCCCCGAGATGGGCTGCGAGGTGGTGCCGATCATCCCCACCATTCGCGAGGCCACCACCACAAAGAAGAAGCTGAAGACCAGCGCGAGCACGGCCTCGAGCGGGCCGAGCTCGAACGGCGGCGCCAGCCAGAGCGCGAGCGTGATCGCGCTCACGCCGACGAGCACGAAGGGGAGTGGCAAGTCGCGATCGGTGCGTTCCCGGGCGTCGCCCTCGCCGCCGCGGCCGAAGCCCTTCACGCCCGCGCCGAACGATCGGACGATGCTCGGCAGGGCCTTGGCGAGCGACAGGAAGCCGCCGAAGGCGACGCCGCCCGCGCCGACGAAGCGGACGTAGTGGGACCAGAGGGCATCGGGATCGAGCGTACCCGGCACCACCCCGAGCCAGTGGGCGGCCTGGGTGTCCGCGCCGGACGTCGCGAGCCAGTCGAAGACCGGGATCA
>DATJOU010000097.1:0-3653 GCA_035506775.1 Solirubrobacteraceae bacterium
GCGAGCGCCGAGGAGAACGAGCACGTGCTCAAGGAGATGATCGCAACCGACGGTGCCGACCGGATCGGCGAGTTCTCGCTCACCGACCGCCGCTTCTCGCGGATCACCCGCTTCATGGCCCAGACGCTCTACGACGAGAACGTCGGCGGCTCGTTCGGGAACACCCACATCGCCCTCGGCCGCGCCTACCAGGACGCCTACGACGGCGACCCCGGGAAGCTCGCCCAGGAGGACTGGGAGCGGCTCGGGTTCAACAACTCGAGCGTCCACACCGACGTCGTCTCGACGACCGAGCGGACCGTCGCCGCCACCCTCCGTGACGGCTCCGAGCGCGTCATCTACAGCGACGGCGAGTTCGTACTCGACTAGCGCGTCGGGCCCGTCGGGCCCGTCAGGCCCGTCAGGCGGGCAGCCGCGGCGACAGCGTGCCGCTGTCGGTACAGAGCCGCTCGAGGATCGCCGCCATACGCTCGCGCAGCTCCTCGTGGCGGGGATCGTGCGCGCGCCCGCTTCTGACCCCGAGCAGGTTGCGCACCTCTAGCGGGTCCTCCTGGAGGTCGTAGAGCTCGTATTCGGGTTGGGTCACGCCGTCGGGGTCGAGGTACACGGCGTACTTGAAGCGCTCGTCGCGCACGCAGCGCACGCGGTTGGGCTGTCCCGAGGCGTTCTGCAGGGCGGTCCCGGCCTGGTGGTCGTCGTAGGTGAATAGGACCGCGTCGCGGACCGCGGGGGCCTGGTCGTGGATCAGTGGCCCCAGGTCCTCCCCGTCGAGTGCCTGGGGGCGGTTCCCGGGGCCTGCGATGCCGAGGCAGGTGGGGACGATGTCGAGCAGCGACACGAGCGCGTCGCTGCGTCGCGGCTGGGGGAACAGCCGCGGGTTGGAGACGATCAGCGGAACCCGGATCGTCTCCTCGTAGGCGTTGAAGATCTTCTGCCTCAGGCCCCCGTGGGAGAGTCCCATCTCGCCGTGGTCGGAGGTGCGGATCACGATCGTCCGCGACCGCAGCGAGCTCTCGTCCTCGGGTGATCCGAGCGCCTTCAGCAGGCGTCCGATCTGGCGGTCCACGACCCGGTGCAGGTAGGCGTAGAAGTCGACGTAGTCCTGTTTGGCCTGGCGGTCCGGGAGCGGTCCCAGGTAGTTGTCCATGCCCAGCCGCGAGAGCGCCTGGACGGCCGGCTTCTCGCGCAGGTCCTCCTCCATCGTGGGCGGCAGCGGCACCCCGAGCCCGCGGAACTCCTCGGGGGCGTAACCCCCCCGACCGTAGGAGTCCGGATATCCGAGCACGTCGTGCGGGTTCACCAGCGAGAACACCAGGCAGAACGGCTCCGGGAGGTCCCGTGAGGAGAGCCAGGACTCCATCTGGCGGGTGTAGTCCTCGTCCCACCCCTCGTGTGTCCGCCCCGCGTTCCCGCCGCCGAAGTTGTGCGCCTTCGTGTCCCCCCCGGCGTCGGGGGGCTCCCATTCGGCGAACCCGTAGTCCCGCTCCACACGCTCGGGGTCCCCCGCCCCCCACTGCTCCCCGTCCACGGGCTTGCTGAGGTGCCACTTGCCCTTCATCGCCACGTGGTAGCCGCGGTTTCGCAGCAGCGTGGCGAGCGTGTCGATCCCGGGGGGCAGCTCGGGCTCGTGCCCGCTGCGCGGACCGAGCCGCAGCGCCGTCTTGGCGAAGCTCCGCGCCAGCCGCCCGCGCGGGATCTCACCGCTCGCCCCCTGCTGCCACGCCGTCCTCAACGCCGCGGGCGCGTTACGCCGGGCGGGCCACAGATCCCCCTCGGTGAGGGTCAGCGTGACCCCGTGGCGGGAAGGCCGTTTCCCTGTCATCAGGCAGGCGCGGCTGGGGGAGCACATGGCGCTGGCCGTGAAGGCGCGCTCGAACGACAGGGCGTTGGCGCGCAGCTCCGCCTCGTGCGGGCACAGCTCCGCCAACCAGCCGGGGTCCTCGGGCCAGTGCTGGGGAGCCCGCTGCTGGTCGGTGATCAGCAGCACCAGGTTCGGCTGCTCGGGCAGCCCGGCGGCCTGGTGCCCGGGCGGGGTGTGATCCGGCTCCGTCACGACGCGGCCACGATACCGGTGCGCGATCATCCACGGCATGGTGCGGACGGGGACGGGGAGGGCACGGGGGCACGACCTCGGAAGGCCGGCCCCCGGCCCGTTCGCGCTCGCCTGCGGGGCGGTCTGCGTGTGGCTGTGCCTATGTCTCTGGTGGGGCGCCGAGCCGGCCCCGGCCCAGCCGGTCGAGATGGCGGCTCCCTATGAGTACATGGGCTGGGGCGACCCCCAGCCGCCGGCGGAAGTGCTCGACGACAGCGGCCTGCACGACCTCACATTGGCCTTCGTCCTCAGCCGCGGAGCATGCAACCCGGAGTGGGACGGACGCCGCCCGCTGCTCGGCGGCGTGGACCAGCGGGCGATCGAACAGATCCGCGCCGCCGGCGGCGAAGTGGACGTGTCCTTCGGGGGGTGGAGCGGGAAGAAGCTCGGGAGCGCATGCCACACCCCCCTGGCGCTGGCGGACGCCTACGAGAAGGTGATCGGCGCCTACTCGCTGAGGGCGATCGACATCGACATCGAGCACAACGAGCTGCGCAGCAAGAAGGTGCGCCAGCGGGTGGTCTCGGCGCTCGCGCTCGTGCGCGAAGCCGATCCCTCGCTGGAGATCTCGATCACCTTCCCCAGCTCCCAGTCGGGGCCGGAAGCCAGCGGCCAGAGCCTGATCGCCGACGCCGTCGCGGTGGGCCTGCACCCGGACAGCTGGACGATCATGCCGTTCGACTTCGGCCCACCCACCGGAACCATGGGGGCGGCCTCGATCCAGGCCCTGGAAGCCCTCGCCGGGGAGCTGTCGAAAGCGTACGCCATCACCCTGGCGGCGGCCTACGAACAGTCCGGCATCTCGACCATGAACGGCCACACCGACGAAGCCTCCGAGACCGTCACCGAACAGGACTTCGCCCGCATCCTCTCCTTCGCGGGCGAAAAGCACCTCGCCCGAGTGTCCTTGTGGTCGGTCAACCGCGACCGCCCCTGCGGCGGCGACGGACCGGAAGAAGAATGCGACGGGCTCCCCCAGGGGCCGCTGGCGTTCAGCTCGATGCTGGCGGGGTACGCGGGGTGACCGAGTGATCTACGGCTCGGATCCTGATCGTGGGTGGGGGCGGTTAGGTGGGCATGCGCGGTAACGGGGCTGCAATTCGCCCGTGGGGAGCGTTCGTCGCGGTCGCGACCGTCGGGGCGGCGCTGGTCTCTACGCCTTCGGCGAGTTCCGCTCATCGCACGAAAGCGCACCTGCCGCCGGTCTACATCGACTCCTGCGCGCCAAGGGTGGCACCTCGAGTGTTCTTGCTGTTCGACGAATGCCCGGAGGGCGTCGGCACCGTGCAGGTGCCGGAAGCGTATGACCTGACATACCGCGACTACGGCGCGCCCTTGGCGCGCGCGTCCGGCGAGGTCCGCCTGTGTCTCGGACCCCAATCGCGGGTGCTCAAATACTGCGGCGAATACCCGGGGTACCCGGCCGCAGAACCGCAGTACCTCTCCTATCCGGCCGTCTTTCGCTTCTTCGACGTGGTTCGCTGCACCAGTCACGTGCTCTCGGGCCAGCGGCTGTTCTATGGAAAGGTCAGCTACACGTTCGCCGGACGCCCTTGGGAAA
>DATJOU010000098.1:0-10037 GCA_035506775.1 Solirubrobacteraceae bacterium
CGGGTGACGTTCAGGAAGCTCCTCATGCGCGTGCCAGCCGGGTTCTCATCGCGGCTCCCGACAGCGCCAGCGAGATTGCGGCCAGGGCGATGGCGAACCCGAAGGCGAGCTCGAGCGCCTGTGCGTTCCAGCCCGTGATCACGAGGCTGCGCAACCCCTCGAGCAGGTAGGAGACCGGGTTGTAGGTGGCCACTTCGCGAAACCACGTCGTCTTGATCAGGTTGCGGGGGAGGTTGGTCGAGCTCAGGAAAAGGGTCACGAACAGCAGCGGGAAGATCCCCTGGATCGCTTCGCCGCTGCCGAGCCGCAGCGCCAGCAGGCCGCCGAGCGTCGCGAACCCGAACGAGATCGCCAGCGACAGCAGCAGCAGCATCGCCACCCCGCCCACACCGCTGGCGAAGTCGATCCCCAGCGCGACCCCGACGAGGATGAACACGACGGCCTGCACGACGGCGAGCACGGCGGCACCGCCGAGCTGACCGAGCAGCATCGCCTCAGTTCGCAACGGTGTCATCGCGAGGCGGTTCAGAAAGCCGGTCTCGATGTCCCGCGCGAGGCTCGTCCCGGCCGAGATCGACACGAACATGGCGCCCTGGATGAACGGCATCGCGAGCAGGAAGGCCCGGTAGCTGTGGGTGGGGAACCCCGGGATGTCGGCCGCCTTGCTGAGGGCGCTGCCGTTGATCGCGAACAGGATCAGCGGAAACACCATCGGGAACACGAGCAGCGCACGCTGGCGGTAGGTGTCCGTCGCCGAGCGCCGTGCCACGACGGCGACCTGTTCGAGCAGCGAGCCCTGGAGCGTCACTCCGCGCCGGCTCCCTCGAGCTTGCGGCCCGTCTTGGCGAGGAACACGTCGTCGAGGGAGGGCTGGTGGAGCTGCAGGGACTCCACCCGCAGGTGGTTGCTGTCGAGCACCCTCACGATCTCGGCGAGCTCCGACTCGCCGCCCGGGAGCTGTACGGTCACGGTACCCCGGCCGTTGCGCTGTGGTTCCCCGAACCGGCTCAGCAGCTCCGCCAGGCGTCCGCCGGCGTCCGGGTCCACCGGCTGGACCGCGACGCTCGGGCTCCCGATCTCGGCCTTCAGCTGGGCGGGGGAGCCCTCGGCCACGATCTTCCCGCGGTCGATGATCCCGATCCGGTCGGCGAGCGCATCCGCCTCCTCGAGGTACTGGGTGGTGAGGAACACCGTGATCCCCTCGTCGTGGGCCAGGCGTGCGACCTCCTCCCACAACGCCGCCCGGCTCTGGGGATCCAGGCCGGTCGTGGGCTCGTCGAGGAACAGGATCCGAGGCTCGTGGACCAGCGCCATCGCGAGGTCCAGACGCCGCTTCATGCCGCCGGAGTAACCACCCACGCGGCGGTCTGCGGCTTCCTCGAGTCCCACCCGCTCGAGCAGTGCCTGGGTGCGCTCACGGCGTTGGCGGGCCGGGATTCCCTGGAGCGTCGCCTGCAGGTTGAGGTGCTCGCGACCGGTGAGGATCGCGTCAAGTGCGGCCTCCTGGAGGGCCGCTCCGATCGTGGCCCGGACCTTGGAGCTCTCGCGGACGATGTCGAAGCCGCCGACGCTCGCGGTCCCGCTCGTGGGGGGGAGCAGCGTCGTGAGCATCAACACGGTCGTGGACTTGCCGGCTCCGTTCGGCCCCAGGAAACCGTAGATCTCGCCGCTCTGCACGGCCAGGTCGATCCCGTCCACGGCCCGTGGGCCCTTGCGGAACTCGCGGACGAGTTGGCGCACCTCGATGGCGGGGGCCGGGTCGGTCATGGAAGGCATATTAGCTCAATAGTTGAGAATGGCAAATGTCTACACCATGAAGTATAATGGGCCCGATGAACCCCGCAGCGGCAACGACCCCGGACCTGTCGACAGGGCCGTCCTCGCCAGTCCAGGAGGCGTGGGCGCTGCTGCGCAACCTGCTCTTCATAGAGCGGAGGAGATTCCTCTCGGCCGCGGCGGAGTACGACCTCCATCCCGCGCAGGCCGGAGCGTTGATGCAGCTCGAGCGGGACGAGGGTCTGCCGATGCACGAGATCGCGTCCCTGCTCGCGTGTGACAGCTCCAACGTGACCGGCATCGTGGACCGCCTGGAGGCACGCGGGCTCGTCACCAGGCGTGTCAGCGAGCGCGACCGTCGGGTGAAGCAGATCGTTCCCACCGAACTCGGCCTCGAGGTCCGCGACGCCCTGCGGGCCCGCATGGCCCAGGTTCCCGAGGGGCTGGGACTTCTCTCAGCGGGCGATCAACGGCTGTTGCGCGACCTGCTCGCCCGCGCTTTGGCGGCCTCCGCCTAGCCGCGTCTCCTCGCGGGTCGGCTCGAACGGCTCCACGGGGGTTGCCCGCCGGGGGATGCCGCGGCTGGCCGTAGGCTTCGGCCATGCCAACGGTCTCTCGAGGGCGCGTCGGACGCCCCGCCGCCAGCGATCGCCGCACCCTGATCGCCACGGCCGCCGCGGAGTTCGAAGCCGGCCGCCGGATCGAGATGAGTGCCCTGGCGGACCGCCTGGGGCTCAGCCGCACGACGCTGTACCGCTGGTTCGGGACCCGCGAAGAGCTGATCGGGACGATCCTCGCGGGCGGCGGCGAGGGAATCGTGCGGGCCGCCCGCAAGCGCTCGCGGGGGGGAGGGGCGAGGGCGCTGCTGGCGACGTTCGACGCCGTCAACCGCGAGGTCGCCTCGAACGCCCCGCTGCGGACGTATCTCGCCCAGGAGGCGGAGTCGGCCCTGCAGGTGCTGACCCGCAGCGACGGGATCGTGCAGCCTCGGATGGTGGCCGTGATCAAGGATGTGATCGACGACGAGGTGGAGGCCGGCCGCTTTCACCCGCCGATGCCCACATCCACGCTCGCCTATGCGGTCGTGAGGCTGGCCGAGGCCTTCCTCTACAACGACGCCTCGGGGACCGTTCGCGGCGACGTCAAACGCCTGCGCGAAGTGGAGGCGGCGCTGCTCGGCATCACACCCGCCAAGACGTGAGGCGCGGGCCGCCGGGCGGCTTCCCAGTGCGTCCTGAGCGGCTGGCACCCGCGAGCGCGAAACCGCCCTGCGTCATTTGGGACAAGGTGATATGTTCGTTCCAAACAACGGGGAAGTGCACCGCTTCGGGGCACACGAGAGGGAGGAAGATCGATGCTCGCAAGGCTGAAGCTGCTCGCGCCGGCGCTCGGCGCGATCGCCGCGCTCGCGCTGACGGTGCCCACCGGCGCAGGGGCGGCACTGCCGGTCCACTACGGCTCGACCGCCTCGGGCGAATCGCTGTTCGCCGAGATCTACACGCCAACCTTCGTCGCCGGCGCCAACAACGGCTGCAGGCCCAGCAGCGCCCATCCCTACCCGGTGGTGCTCGTTCACGCGACGCTCGCCGACGAGGGCTCGAACTGGGTCTCGCTCGCGCCGTTGCTGGCCGACAACGGCTACTGCGTGTACGCGTTCAACTATGGCGAAACCGTGCTCTCGGACTTCGGGCGCATCGACGCGCTCGGGAACATCGAACGCTCGGCCGAAGAACTCTCCTCGTTCGTCAACCACGTACTGTCGGCGACCGGCGCCCCGAAGGTCGACCTCGTCGGGCACTCCCAGGGCGGGATGATGCCCAACTACTACATCCACTTCCTCGGGGGCGCCTCGAAGGTCAACGAGCTGATCGGCCTGGCGCCGAGCAACCACGGGACCAACGAGGACGGGCTCGTGGAACTGCTGCAGAGGTTCCCCTGGGCGCAGGGCCTCGCGAGCCTGATCGAATTCGTGGGCGCCCCGTCGCTGGTGCAGCAGGAGTTCGACTCGTCGTTCATCACGAAGCTGTTCGGCTCCGGCGAACCGCTCGCCCCGGGCGTGAAATACGTCGTCATCGAGACCAGCCACGACGAGGTGGTCACCCCCTACACGAACGCCTTCCTCCACGGGTCCAACGTGACGGACATCCTGCTCCAGGAACAGTGCCCGACCGACCCGGTCGCCCACATCGGGATGGCCTCCGACTCACCGGCCCTGCAGAACGTGCTCAATTGGCTGGGCTCCAGCCCGAGCTCGTCCTTCAAGGCCAAGTGCGAAAACTTCGGGATCGCCCTCTAGCCGCGGGTACCAGCGGGTCCTGAAGACCACCAGCGCCACAACGCCCCGGCGCGTCGTCCTGTGCGCGCCGGGGCGTTGTTGGTGGCCTGAGACGTTCAGCAGCCGGCCGCTCGCGCCGATGAGATCCAAGTGCCGACCTGGTGCAAGCGCTGCGGAGCGACCTTGGAGCGGAACACCGAGGTCCCATGCGAGGAATGCTGGGAAGCATGCGCCAGCGAGTCGCTCGTGGAGAGCCTCGCCGAGAGCGCCGCGGCAGGCGTGCCCAGGGCCGGCCGGCTGCTGGCCAACGTCGCCGACCCCCCGGCGGCCCCCGCGCTACGACGCGCCCTTGACCATCGCGAGCCGGAGGTCAGGGTGGCGGCGCTCACCAGCCTCGGCTTCAGCGGTGCGGAGTGCGACGTCGAGCCTGTCACCGGCGCGCTCGAGGACGGCGACGAGTCGGTCCGGCGGGCCGCCAGGGGAACGCTGGCCGAACTCGGGGGATCGCGGGCGGCAGACGCGCTCGCCGGGACCCTGGAGGAGGTCGACGGGCGTGAGCTCGACGAGGTCATCCAGGCGCTGGCCTGGCTGGACGATCCCAGGTGCCTGCCGGCCGCGGTCGCGAACGCGGAGGACGCCCTCTTCGGGCCGCCGAGGATGCGCGGCCACGGCGTCTGGATGCCGGCCGCCTGGGGCGCGATGCACCTCGCGGGAGGCGAGTGGCGAGAGCGCACGTGCGACCGCGTGGTCGAGCTGGCGAGGCGCGTCGACCCGGGGCGGCCGTGGCTGGAGAACCCGCCGCTGCAGGCGGCACACCGCGCGTATCGCGAACTGGTGACGGCGCTGCGGCTGGAGCTGCCCGAAGCGGTTGGCGTCTTGGAAGCCCGCATCTGGGAACAGGCCCCCGAGGGGGCGGGGCCGGTCACCGGACTCAGCCGGGCCGGGTTCGAGATGCGCAACCGCACCGTCGGCCACGGGCCGTCGCGGACCGAACCGCCGCTCGAGCGGACGGTGCCGAAGCTCCTGCTCGGGGAGGTGATCGGCGAGCGCCCGTCGTCGGGGCCGGTGGCCAAATTCGCGGGCCAGCCGGAGTGGCGCGAGGCCCCGCAATGGCCCGTGACCCCGTTGGGACGCCCGCTGGTCTTCTACGGCCAGCTGCCGATCCCGGGCGCGGGCCAGCGAACCGCCTACGTGTTCCTCAACGTGATGGATCCTGACGCCTCGCACGGCAGCCCGCTGGGGGCCGACAACGCGCTCGTGATCCAGCCCGGGTCGCCGTCCCAGCTGCGGACGATCCCGGCGGCCGAGGGCCCGCAGCTGTTCCGCGGGGCGCCGCTCGGCGGTCCTCGCCTGCGACGCGTGCGTAGGCACGAGCGGTACGAGTGCTTTGCGGCGCTGCGCCCCGGCGCAGATCCGTCGGAGTGGCCACAGCCCGACCGGGAAGACCGGTCCCGGGCGGAGCTGCGAGCGGACTGGAACAAGGTCGGCGGGGTACCTAAATACCTGCAGCGCGAGCAGCTGCCGGCGGGCGCGGGGTGGGAGTTCGCGTTCCAGTTCTCGGCCGATCTCACCGGGCGGGAGCTGGCGGACGGGGCCGAGTGCTACGGGTTCGTGGACCCCTCGGGTAGAGGGGCGTTCCTGTGGCAGTGCCATTGACGGTCCGCGCCGGTGGGGGCCGGTGGGCGCCGGTGAGGGCCGCTGGGCGCCGCTAGGCTCGCCGGTGTGGTGACTCCGGAGGAGCTGTCGAACCTCGCCCACCTGCGCCGCGCTCGCGATCTGATCGACCGTGAGTACGCCCGTCCGCTGGACGTGGCCGAGCTCGCCCGGGCGGCCTTGATGTCGAGTGCCCACTTCTCCCGCCGGTTCCGGGCCGCCTACGGGGAGACCCCGTACTCCTACCTGATGACCCGCCGGATCGAGCGGGCCAAGGCGCTGCTGCGCGGGGGTGACATGTCGGTGACCGAGGTCTGCCTATCCGTCGGGTGCTCCTCGCTGGGGTCGTTCGGCGCGCGCTTCACGGAGCTCGTGGGGGAGACGCCGACGGCCTACCGGGCACGCGACCACGGCGGCCTTTCACGGACGCCCGGCTGCGTCGCCAAGGAGATCACCCGGCCCACTCGCAAGGCGAGCAGGATCGGAGAAAACAGATGGGCCGCGGCCCCCTAGGATCGGGCCATGGATCTAACTCTCTCAACCTGCTTCGTACTCGTGGACGACCCCGACCGGGCCCTGGCCTTCTACCGCGACGCGCTCGGCCTGGAGCTGCGCAACGACGTCGCCCGCGGGGACTTCCGCTGGATCACCGTCGGGTCCCCCTCCCAGCCGGGGGTCGGAATCGTGCTGACGAACTATCTCAACGGCAGCCCCGCCGACCAGGACGCGGTCGCCGGCCTGATCGCCAAGGGGGCGTTGAACGGCGTCCACTTCCACAGCGACGACCTCGAGGGTGCCTTCGAGGCGCTCCGCAGCGCCGGTGCCGAGATCGTCCAGGAACCCACCGACCAGTCGTGGGGGACCCGGGACTTCGCCGTCCGCGACCCGTCCGGGAACCTGCTGCGGGTCGACCAGCCGACGGCCGCCTAGAGCTGACAGGGCGGCGGCGACGGTGACCGCGATCGCCGCTCAGGCGTCCGCGAACACCTGCGCCCAATCACGCTTGACGGAGACCACCGTCCAGGACTCGTCTCGGGCTCGGCCGCGTAGGTGACCGGTGTCGTCGCCGTGGTAGTGGGCCGTGATCGCCGATCCAAGCCAGTGCATGTCGCCCTCGGTGGCGGCCTTCCATGGCTGGCGGTCGCGCAGCGAAGGATCCGCGGCGGCCATCTCGCCGAAGCGGCGCATGATGAACCCGAGCTCGACCGGCATCGGCTTCTCACACCACAGCGTGCCGTCGTTGTCGAACACCGCCACCCGGCCCTGCGGGGCGACGTGGTCGGGACCGCCTTCGCGCGTGACCCGCTCGACGAACGACACCAGGGCCGACCGCGTGGGTGTGTCGTTCCACGACTCGAGGGCCATCGTGAGAGGATCAGTCGCGGGCGAACGCCATCCGTGCCTCGTTCAAGAGGTCCACGAAGGGCTCACCGCTTACATCGACCGCGGCGCGCTTGATGGTGCCGCCCACGAACGGCCACGGGGAGTCGCCGGGATAGTCGTCGGTGACCGGCTCGCCCCCGTCCTTGCCGACGTTCAAGCCCTCTCCCGCGAGCGAGAACTTTCCGGGCTGGGTCTTGATCTTCCCCTCGCCGACATCCTTGTCACGGACGTGCAGGGTGAGCGTGCCCTCGGCGGGCATCCCGTCCCCCTCGCGCTCGAACGTGGCCGACAGCACGACGTGCCCGGTCGGGACTGGCTCGCTCGATTCGACCACCTGCTCGTGCAGGCCGGCAAAGCTGTTCACGTACTTCAGGCGCCCGTCCTTGATGTAGAGGGCGTGGCCGCCGAAACGGGAGCCCTGGGAGAAGAGCACCCCTGCCGCCTCCTCGGTGTCGATCGTGACCTCCACCGCGATCGCGAAGGAGCGGTTGCGGATGTTGGGTGCCGCCGCTTCCGGCACCTCGGCGCAGTCGGGGTAGTACACATAGCGGCTTCGTGGCTTGGACAGCTGCGGGCGGTCGGTGGTGAGGATTTCCAGCGCGTTGCGGTTCTCGAGCGGCAGGGCCTGGTACCGGCCCGCCTCAGCCCACCACAGGCCGATCAGCTCCTGCAGCTTGTCCGGGTTCTGCGACGCCAGGTCGTGGCACTCGGACGGGTCGCTCTCCGTGTCGAACAGCTCCCATCGCTGGCTCGCGTAGCCGGCCCACATGTCGGGCGCCGAGGGCGACACCGCGGCCGCCTTCCAACCCTTGTGCCAGATCGCCCGCGTGCCACCCATGGAGTAGAACTGCGTGTCTTTGGGGCTGTGCGCATGGGCGTCGCCGAAGGTGCCGGCGAAGCTCAGGCCCTCGATCGGGTGCTGCGTGTAGCCCTTGACGACGTCCGGCGGCTCGACCCCGAGGCACTCGTAGATCGTCGGCACGATGTCGACCGCGTGCACGTACTGTCGGCGCACGCCGGTCTGCTCGAGCTTCGCGGGCCACGAGACGATCATCGGGTCGGCCGTGCCGCCCTCCCAGTTGGCGTAGCGCTTCCACAGCTTGAACGGTGTGTTGAACGCGCACGCCCAGCCGGTGGGGTAGTGGTTGTAGGTGAGGGGCCCTCCGAGGTCCTCGAGGTAACGCATGTTGTCCTCGATCTCGTCGGGGATCCCGTTGAAGAACTTGTTCTCGTTCACCGATCCGTTAGGTCCGCCCTCGCCGGAGGCGCCGTTGTCGGACACGAGCACGATGATCGTGTTGTCGAGCTCGCCCGTCTCCTCGAGGTGGTCTAGGAGCCGCCCGATCTCGTTGTCGGCGTGGGTGAGGAAGCCGGCGTAGACCTCGGCCATGCGTTTGAACAGCGTCTGCTCGTCCTCGGAGAGCGAGTCCCACGGGCGCACAGTGTCCAATTCCGGCCACGACTTGCCCTCCGAGCTGGTCTCGTCGCTGTACGGGTTGACCGGCGACAGCTCGGCCCCGTCGGTGACGATCCCGAGCTGCTTCTGGCGTTCGAACACGAGCTCGCGGTAGGCCTCGTAGCCCATGTCGAACTTGCCGGCGTATTTGTCCGCCCACTCCTTCGGCACGTGGTGCGGTGCGTGACACGCGCCGGGGCAGAAATAGAGCAGGAACGGCTTTTCGGGGGCCACGGCCTTGGCGTCGCGGACGAACTCGAGCGCCTTGTCGGTGAGGTCGGTGGTGAGGTGATAGCCGTCCTCGGGCAATGCCGGCTGCTCGACTGGGTGGTTGTCGTAAACGAGGTCCGGATACCACTGGTTGGTCTCGGCCCCGAGGAAGCCGTAGAAGCGTTCGAAGCCACGCCCGACCGGCCACTGCGTCTTGACCGACGCCATGTTCATCTCGTCCTCGGGCGTGAGGTGCCACTTGCCCACGGCGTAGGTGTTCCAACCCCGCTCTCCGAGCACCTCGGCGACCGTCCCGCACTCGAACGGGACGTGGCCGTTGCTGCTCGGAAAACCGGAGGCGGCCTCGGTGATCGTCGCCATCCCGTTGGTCGTGTGCTGGCGGCCGGTCATCAAGCACGAGCGCGTCGGCGAGCACAGGGCGGTGGTGTGGAAGTTCGTGTACAGCAGCCCGCGGTCTGCGATGCGGTTGATGTTCGGTGTCTCGATCAGCCCCCCGAATGGCTCCATCGCCGAGTAGCCGACGTCGTCGAGCACGATGTAGAGCACGTTGGGCGTGCCCTCCGGGGCGATTGGCTGGGTGTAGGGCCCCCAGTCGGGGACCGATTCGGTGACATCGACGTTGACGACGCCTTTGAACGGCTTGGACATTGCTACACCCTCCCTCAGGAGCGGCGTGCGCCGCTCGCTTGGCCGAATAACGCCAACAAGCCGACCCTAGCAAAGGGTCGTAGGCGCGAAATCGGGCCGAAAAAGCGAGCCCGGCCGAGCTGGACCAAGCGGTTCTACGATCACCTCGGACATGCTCGACGACGATGTGGTCCGGATCCCGGCGGGGGCTTTTCGAATGGGCTCCGAACACTTCTACGCCGAGGAGGGTCCGGTGCGTGAGGTCGAGCTGGAGGGCTTCGCGATCGACCGCGGACCGGTGACGGTGGCTCGGTTCGCGCGCTTTGTGCAGGACACCGGATACGTGACCGTCGCCGAGCGTCCGCCCGACCCGGCGCAGTACCCCGACGCCGATCCGGCGCTGCTGCGAGCGGGGTCGATTGTTTTCCGTCCGACCCCCGGCCCTGTTCCGCTCGACGATCCGCGAAGGTGGTGGTCCTACGTGCCCGGGACCGACTGGCGGCATCCGTGGGGGCCCGGCAGCGACAACGACGGACGCGACGAGCACCCCGTCACGCACGTCTCCTACGAGGACTCCGAGGCATACGCCCGCTGGGCCGGCGGGAGGCTTCCCACCGAGGCCGAGTGGGAGTACGC
>DATJOU010000099.1:0-9014 GCA_035506775.1 Solirubrobacteraceae bacterium
GGCCGGCCACGAGGACTCCGGGCGTCCCGGCGGCGGGTAGGGACGCTGGGGCAGGGCTACCGATGTGTAGGCCACCGGGATCAGAGCGTAAGCGCCGTCCCGGCCATCTCCGGGTGCCCGTCGGATCGGTGCGGGCCGTACGTGTGCTGCGCGCGGGCCGTCGGCGGCGCTAGCCTGGAGGGAGATGGGCATCGAGAGCCCCGTCCACCTGCTGTTCATAGGCATCGTCGCCCTGGTGGTGCTCGGCCCGAAACGGCTGCCGGAACTCGCCCGCCGCCTCGGGGACGGCGTGCGGGAGTTCCGCGAAGCGATCGACGCCGGGGCCGACCAGCACGACGCACCGCCGCAGGCGGCCCCCGCCGCGGCGGCACCCGCACAGCCCCCGCAGCCGCCGGACGTCGCCAACGGGATGGCGACCGGGGCGGCGACGGTCACGACGGCGACGCCCTCGCCGCCGGCCGAGGTCACGACCACGGCACCGGCCCAGCCCGTCGAGGTCACCGCGCCGCAGCCCCCGCCCCCGCAGCCGGGGGACTCCGGCGGGCAGCCCCCGCAGGCCTGACCGCCGGGCGCGATACGGTCGCGCGATGCGCCTGATCGTCGCGCGCTGCGAGGTCTCCTACGCCGGCCGGCTGAGCACGGTGCTGCCGCAGGCCGTGAGGCTGCTGATGATCAAGCCGGACGGGACCTTCATGGTGTGGTCCGACGGCGGGGGCTCGAGCGTGAAACCGCTCAACTGGATGACGCCCCCGACGGTGATCGAGGAACACCACGAGGACGGCTCGCTGGTAGGGCTGACGGTCAGGGCCCGCGGCCAGGAGGATCGTGTGGAGCTGACGATCGCCGAGGTGCTCTCCGACGTCGAGCATGAGCTCGACACGCGGGCGGGGCTCGAGAAGGAGGGGGTCGAGCGGGAGCTGCAGCTGCTGCTGGCCGACGCGCCCCACCACTGCGGTGAGGGCTTCCGGCTGGTGCGCCGGGAGTGGCCGACCGACATCGGCCCCGTGGACCTGATGTGTCGTGACCTCGAGGACGAATGGGTGGCGGTGGAGATAAAGCGCCACGGGACGATCGAGGCGGTGGAGCAGCTCACGCGGTACCTCGACCGGATCCGCCGTGACCCCGCCCTCGGGTCGTGCCGTGGCGTGCTGGCGGCGGAGCGGATCAAGCCCCAGGCGCGGGTGCTCGCCGAGGACCGGGGGATCGAGTGCGTGGAGGTCGACGTGCGGGTGCTGCGCGGCGAGCGCGAGCCCGACCTGCGCCTGTTCGCCGCCTGAGCGGCGCGCCGGGATAGGCTTCGCTGCCCCGACCAAGGAGCAGCCCGATGACAGACAACAACGCCGGCGAGGAGCAGCCGGTCCTCACCGAGCGGCGCGACAACGTGCTGCTGATCACGCTCAACCGGCCCGCCGTGCGCAACGCCGTCAACGCCGCCCTGGCGGCCGGCGTGGCGGGGGCGCTGGAGGAGCTCGACGCCGACGAGGGGCTGTCCGTGGGGGTGCTGACGGGGGCCGGCGGGTTCTTCAGCGCCGGCATGGACCTGGGCGCGTTCGTGCGTGGTGAGTCGCCGTGGTTCGGGGACCGTGGCTTCGCCGGAATCGCCCAGCGCTCGGCCGAGAAGCCGCTGATCGCGGCGATCGAGGGCTTCGCCCTGGCCGGCGGGATGGAGATCGCGCTGGCGTGCGACCTGATCGTGGCCGCCAAGGGGGCCAAACTGGGGATCCCCGAGGCCAAGCGTTCGCTGGTGGCGGCCGGTGGGGCGTTGCTGCGGATGCCCAAGCGGATGCCCTACCACGTGGTGATGGAGCTGGCTCTCACCGGCGACCCGCTGCCCGCCGAGCGGTTCGAGGAGTTCGGCCTCGTCAACCACCTGGCCGAGCCCGGGTCGGCGGTCGATGTGGCGATGGAGCTGGCCGGGAGGATCGCCGGCAACGGCCCACTCGCGCTGATCGCCAGCAAGCGCATCCTGCAGGAACAGTTCGACTGGACGACGGCCGAGATGTGGGACCGGCAGGGTGCGATCTCGGGTCCCGTGTTCGCCTCTGAGGACTCCAAGGAGGGTGCCGCCGCCTTCAAGGAGAAGCGCGAGCCGGTGTGGAAGGGGCGCTGAGCGCCCGTCAGTAGCCGCGGCGCTTGCGCCGGCGCTGGGCCATGATCGCCCGGAAGCGGCGCCAGAGGGCTCGCATCAGCGCTCCCCGGGGGTCTTGCGGGGGTACTGCGAGATCGGCACGCGCAGGTCGATCGCGGTGGTGAGGATGCGGTTCTGTTCGGACATGTGGGCGGCCGGGTAGCCCTCGCCCGGGCTCGCCCGCTCGGGCCGGCCGACGTAGCCGAAGTGGATCTCGTGGGGCATGATCTGCATCAGCCTCGGGAACATGTGCGAGCGGGCGCCCATGTTGCGGGGCTCCTCCTGCACCCAGAGGATCTCTCTCAGGCTCGGGTAGCGGCCGATCAGCTCGAGGATCTGCCGTTCGGGGAACGGGTACAGCAGCTCGACCCGCCCGATCGCGAGTCCCGCGTGCGAGGCGCGGTCGGCCTGGCCGATGAGGTCGTAGTAGATCTTGCCGGTGCACAGCACCAGACGGGTGACCTTCTCGTCCTCCACGCCGGGCTCGGCCAGCACCGGGTGGAAGCGGGTGCCCTCCGCCATGTCGGCGAGCGCGGAGGCGGCCTGGGGCAGGCGCAGCAGCGACTTCGGCGTCATCAGCACCAGCGGCCGCTGCTTGGCGATCCGCGCCTGGCGGCGGAGCAGGTGGAAGTACTGGGCCGGGGTGGTGGGGCTGGCGACCCTGATGTTGCCCTCCGCGGCGGCGCGCAGGAAGCGCTCCAGGCGCGCGGAGGAGTGCTCGGGGCCGGAGCCCTCGTAGCCGTGGGGGAGCAGCAGCGTCAGCCGTGAGGTCTGGCCCCACTTGGCCAGGCCGGAGACGATGAACTGGTCGATGATCACCTGGGCCGAGTTGACGAAGTCGCCGAACTGGGCCTCCCACAGGACCAGCGTCTCGGGCGCCTCCTGGCTGTAGCCGTACTCGAACCCGAGGCAGGCGAGCTCCGACAGGGGGCTGTTGTGGAGCTCCAGCGGGGCCTCGGCGTCGGGGAGGTTCTGGATCGGGCACACCGTCTGGCCGGTCTTGGCGTCGTGCAGGACCATGTGGCGCTGGCTGAAGGTGCCCCGCTCGGTGTCCTGGCCGGTGAGCCGCACGGGGGTGCCCTCGGTCAGCAGCGAGGCGAAGGCGAGGGCCTCGCCGTGGGCCCAGTCGATGTCCCTCTCGGACGGGTCGCCCCCCAGCGCTTCCCGGCGCCGGTCGAGCTGTTTGACGAGCTTCGGGTGCACGGTGAAGCCTTCCGGGACCCGCAGCAGCTCCTCGCCCAGGGCCCGCAGGCGGTCCACCGGCACGAAGGTCTCGACTTCAGGGCTGGGGGAGCGGTCGAGCTGGTACTCGCCGGTGGTGTGCTCCTCGCCCTCGGCGGCGGCGGCGATCTTCGCCTTCAGCCGCTGGTGGAGGGTAGTGAGGTTGTCCCACACCTCCTGGGCCTGGCGGTCAACCTCCTCCCGGGGCACGACGCCTTCGGACACCAGCCGGTCGGCCCACAGTTCCGCGACCCGCTTCTTGTTCTTGATCTTGGCGTACATCTCCGGCTGCGTGTAGGCGGGCTCGTCGGACTCGTTGTGTCCGAAGCGGCGGTAGCCGATCAGGTCGATCAGGACGTCGTGGCCGAACTCCCGCCGGAACGCGAACGCGAGGCGCACGGCGCTGATGCAGGCCGGCACGTCATCGGCGTTGACGTGGATGATCGGCACGTCGAAGCCCTTCGCGAGGTCCGAGGCCCAGCGGGTGGAGCGGGCGTCGTCGGGGTCGGTGGTGAAGCCGATCTGGTTGTTGGTGATGATGTGGACCGTGCCGCCGACCTTGTAGCCGTCGAGGGCCTGCAGGTTGAGCGTCTCGGACACGACACCCTGGGCCGGGAAGGAGGCGTCGCCGTGGATCACGATCGGCATCGCGGCGTTGGTGTCCTGGTGGGCGTGGGGCCCCTGACGTGAGGTCTGGGCCGCCCGGGTGGCGCCCTCGACGACCGGGGAGACGTACTCGAGGTGGCTGGGGTTGGACTCGAGGTTGACCCGGATCGTGCCTCCGCTGGGCAGCTGGTAGGTGCCTTCGGTGCCGTGGTGGTACTTGACGTCCCCGGTCCCACCCTGGGGGATCGTGGTGACGGCCTCCAGCGTGGAGGCGCCCTCGAACTCGGCGAAGATCGTGTCGTAGGAGCGGCCGAGGTTGTGGGCGAGCACGTTGAGCCGGCCGCGGTGGGCCATCCCGACGACGACCTCCTGGCCTCCGTGGGCGGCCGCCAGCTGGATCAGCTCGTCGAGCATCGGCACGGTCATGTCGAGGCCCTCGATCGAGAACTGGTGCTGGCCGAGGTAGGCCTTGTGCATGAAGCGCTCGAGCGCGTCCACCTCCACCAGCCGTTTGAGCAGCGTGACGCGCTCCTCGCTGGTGAGCTCGTGACGGAAGGCGCCCGACTCGATGTGCTCGCGCAGCCAAACCCGCTGGCGGTGGGAGGCGATGTGCTCGACCTCGTAGGCGATCGTGCCGCAGTAGGTCTCGGTGAGGTGGGGGAGGGCGTCCGCGAGCGTGGCCCCCGGGACGTACATCTGGAAGATGCTGGCGGGCAGCCGGGCCTGGATCTCGGGCGTCAGCCCCAACGCCTGCGGGTCCAGGCCGGGGTCGCCCTCGGGCTCGCTGCCGAGCGGGTCGAGGTGGGCGGCGAGGTGCCCGTGGCTGCGGACCCGGGTGACGTAGATGGTGGCCGCGTGGACGGCGTCCAGCAGCTCCCCCTCGGGGACCGGCGCGGCGGTTCCCGACGCCTTCGCCGCAGCTGCGGCGGCAGCCGGGGCTGGGGGCTGGGGCGGCGGGCCCAGCTGCACGCTGAGCGCTGCGAACACCTGCTCGTAGAAGCCGTGCTCGCCGCGGAGCAGTTCCTCGATCAGACCGAGGAAGCGTCCCGACTCGGCCCCCTGGATGATGCGGTGGTCGTAGGTGGAGGTCATCGTCACCACCTTCTCCGCCCCGATCATCTCCCCGATCTGCTGCAGGCCGACCGGGTAGCCGATCGAACCGCTGGCGACGATCGTTCCCTGCCCCGACATCAGGCGGGGAACGGAGGCGACCGTGCCGAGCCCACCGGGGTTGGTGAGGGTGATGTTCGCCCCCACCAGGTCGTCGGGAGCCAGGCGGTTGGTGCGGGCTTTCTCGATCAGGGCGTCGTAGGCCTCGACGAAGCGGTCGAACGGCAGCCGGCCCGCGTCGAGGATCACCGGCACCATCAGCGTCCGCGTCCCGTCCGTCTTCTCGACGTCCACCGCGATCCCGAGGTTCACGTGCTCGTCGCGCACGCGGTGGGGCTTGTTCTCGAGCTCGGCGTAGTGGTCGCGCATGACGGGCATCTGTTCGGCCGCCTGGGCGATCGCGTAGGCGATCAGGTGCGTGAACGAGACCCGCTGGCCCGCGGCCTTGAGTTCCTGGCGGCGGGCGTCGAGTGCCGTCACCGGCAGGGTCCTGAAGCTGGTCGCCGTCGGGATCGACAGCGACTGGCTCATGTAGCGGGCGAGTGCAGCCGCGCCCCCCCGCAGGAGCTTGGCGCCCTGCTCCTCGCTCGCGGCCGCGGGGGCAGGTGGGGGGAGCGTGGCCGCGCCGTTGCCGGCGCCGTCGGCGGCCGCGAGCACGTCGGACTTGGTGATCCGCCCCGACGGCCCGCTGCCCGAGAGCCGTTCGAGGTCGACCCCGGTGGCGGCGGCGGCGCGGGCGGCGACAGGTGAGACCTTCACGCCGTCCGGCGCCGTCGCGGCGGCGGGCGGCGTGGCGGCGGGCGTCCCGTCAGCCGCCGCAGGGGAGGGTGCCGACGCGGCCGGGGCGGGCGCCGAGGGCCGCTCGCCGGGTGCCGGCTCGCTGCCGGCGGCGATGCGGGCGATCACCTGGCCGACGGTGACGGTGTCGCCCTCGGCCACGAGGATCTCGGCGAGCGTCCCCGAGGCCGGGGACGGAAGCTCGACGTCGACCTTGTCGGTGGAGATCTCGACGATCGTCTCGTCGCGCTTGACCGCCTCGCCCAGCTTCACCCGCCATTCGAGGATCGTGCCCTCGGTGACGGACTCTCCCGCCGCGGGGGTGACCACGTCCACGAGCTCCCCGGCGGGCGCCTCGGGCGGCGCCGTCGCGGTCGTGCCTTCGGCTGCCGTCGCCGCGGCGTCGGCTCCGTTGCTCGCTCCGTTGGCGGATCGCGGGGGCTCGGCGGGGGCGGCGCCGTCGGAGGCGTCCTCCTCGACCGAGATGCGGGCGATCACCTGGCCGACGGTGACGGTTTCGCCCTCGGCGACGAGCAGCTCGCTGACGGTGCCGGTGGCCGGAGAGGGAAGCTCGACGTCCACCTTGTCGGTGGAGATCTCGACGATCGTCTGGTCCTGCTTGATCGCATCCCCGACCTTGACGTGCCATTCGAGGATCGTCCCCTCGGTCACCGACTCCCCCGCTGCCGGGGTAACTACATCTACGGTTCGCACTCCCGTGGTGCCAGTGGCCATATCTGTGATTGCACTCTAGCGCGCGCAAACAGCGGCTTGCGCGAGGACCTCCTGATCCCCGCTGGGGTCACCCCGGGGGCTGTGGCACGGCGTCCCGTTCGCGCTGCTCGCGGACGAACTGGATGCTGCCGAAGAAGGGTCCGATCCCTCCCAGCACGGCGACCGCGACGGCCAGGCGCATCGACACCACCCGCAGGCGGGCGGCGGTGATGCACAGCAAGGACATCGCGATCCACAGCAGGCCGTGGGTCCACCCCAGCACCAGCGTGAGCGGTTCCGGCTTGCCCACCCCGAAGGCGCAGATCAGGAGCGCCGTGTACACGCACGAGTGCACGAACGACGTCCACTTCAGCCGTGTGAACGTCAACGGCCCGACCCCGGCCCGCAGGCCCGTGGTCACCGAGACAGCCAGCTCGCCATCCGCGGGAGTGCCTCGCCGGCCTCGGCGGGCCAGTCCTCGATATCCGCCGGCCACCATTGGAACTCGTCGTGCTCGTCGTCGGGGGACACTTCTTGGTCCACGCCCTCGGCCAGCCACGCCTGGCCGACGAACATCACGAGACCGTGGGGGAGCTTGATAAGGGCCTCTCCGAGGACCCGTTCGGGCTCGACCGACCACTCCTCGTGCAGCTCGCGGACGAGCGTGTGGGCGGGGTTCTCGTTCAGGTCCACCGCACCGCCGGCGCCGAGCGCCCAGCGTCCGGCCCAGGAGGCGACCCACGGGGCCCGACGGCCGGCGAGCCAGCGCCCGTCGGCCGAGCGCGTGACGCACAGCGCCGCCACGCTCAGGGAGGCGTCCCCCTCGACGAGCCTCAGGGCCCACCGCTGGGGTTGCAGTTCGATCTCGATGCCGTGGTCGTCGGTGCGGTAGTCGACCAGCCGCGCCGCCACCCCGTCGTGGCTCGGGGACCCGCGGTCGCGCAGGCCGCGGATCGCCTCGTCGGCGGCCTCGCTCTGCGCCTCGGTGGGCTCGAAGGAGCTCTCCAGCCAGGAGGCGCTGATCCGCTCGATCTCCCACGGTCCGCGGGCGAGCACGTGCAGGGCGTTCTCGCCGCCGCCGGCGGCGGAGGGGTGCTCGCGTGGCTGCTCCCCGGTGGCCATGAGGGCAGCATAGACTCGGGCCGGCGATGGATCGACGCCGCAAGCACTGGGGCTGGGGGTACGAGGACCAGCAGCCGTCGGCGGATGGGCTCCGAGCGGCGGGAGCGGCCGCCTGTGAGCGGCTCGGATACGGCCTCGAGGGGGTCGAGCAGCCGGTCGCCCTCGAGCAGCTGCAGCTGACCGAGCCGCAGGTCCGGATCCCCTCGCGGCTCGCCCCGTTCAGCGCGGCCGACACCCATGCCCGGGCCTCACACGCGCTGGGGAAGTCCTACTGCGACGTCGTAATGGGGTTCCGGGGCCGGTTCGAGCACGCCCCCGACTTCGTCGCCAGGCCGCGGGACGAGATCGAGCTGGAGACGGTGCTCGAGTGGTGCTCGTCCGAGGGCGTGGCCGCGATCCCATATGGCGGCGGGACCTCGGTGGTGGGAGGTGTCACCCCGGACGTGGGGGACGGTTACAACGGCACGGTCTCGATCGACCTCCGGGAGCTCGACCGGGTGGTCGAGATCGACGAGGTGTCCTCCTCGGCGCTGATCGAGGGCGGAGCCACGGGACCCGGCCTGGAGGAGCAGCTGCGCGGGCACGGGCTGACGCTGCGCCACTTCCCACAGTCGTTCGAGTACTCCACGCTCGGGGGCTGGATCGCCACCCGTGCCGGAGGGCACTTCGCGACGCTCTGGACCCACATCGAGGACCTGGTCGAGGCGGTCCGGGCGATCACCCCCTCGGGGGTGTGGGAGTCGCGGCGCCTGCCGGGTTCGGGTGCCGGGATCAGCCCCGACCGCATGCTCGCCGGCTCGGAGGGGGTGCTGGCCGTGATCACCCGCGCGTGGGTGCGGGTCCAGCGCCGCCCCGCCCACCGCAGCTCCCGTGGGGTCCGCTTCGCCTCCTTCGCCGACGGGGCCGACGCGGTCCGGGCGATCTCCCAGGCGGGCCTTCACCCCGCCAACTGCCGCCTGCTCGACGGCGTGGAGGCGGGGCTGATGAGCGGCGACGAGGGCAGCGACCCGTTGCTGGTGCTGGGGTTCGAGTCGACCGACCACCCGGTCGAGGACGCCATCGAGCGGGCCCTGGCGCTGTGTGCGCAGCACGGAGGCCGGGTCGGAGAGCCGCGGGCTTCCGACGGCGGTGCGGCGGACCCGGTCGCGAGCTGGCGCGACTCGTTCCTGGCGATGCCCTACGCGCGCGACGTGCTGATCGCGGCCGGGGTGCTGGCGGAGACCTTCGAGACGGCCGTCACCTGGGAGCGTTTCCCGGCGTTGCACGAGCGCGTCATGCGGGCGGCGTCGGAGGCCCTCCCGGACAGCCCCCGTGGGCGAACGCGGGTGAGCTGTCG
>DATJOU010000100.1:0-4354 GCA_035506775.1 Solirubrobacteraceae bacterium
CGTGCTCCTTGCCACGGCGCCCGAGCCTGCGCCCGAGCTCAGGGTCCTGCAGGAACTCGATCGTGCGCTGCGCGCACTGCTCGACGCTCGACACGAGATAGCCCGTGACGCCGTCCTCGATCTGCAGCGGGATCCCGCCGACGTCGCCGCCGACGAACGGGCGCGCCTTCCAGATCGCCTCCGAGACGGTCAGGCCGAAGCCCTCGCGCGTGGACTTCTGGATCAGCACGTCGGAGTGCGACTGGAAGGCGTTGACCTCGATCGCGCCGACGTTGTTGAAGTTGTTGAGGATGTGGATGTCGGTGTCGCCGTCGGCGTGTGCGACGGTTGCGTTGTAGAAGTTCCAGCCCTCGGGGTCGTCGCTGGCCATCGAGCCGACCAGCGCGAGCTGCACCTCGGGCACCGCCTCCTTGACCTGCCGGTAGGCGTCGATCACGCCCAGCGGGTCCTTCCACGGGTCGAAGCGGGAGACCTGGCAGATCAGCGGGCGGTCGACGTCGATCCCGAACTGGCCGCACACGTAGGCGGCGTCCTCGGGCAGCAGCGCCATGTTCTTGGGGGTCAGCGGGTCGATCGCCGGGGGGACGACGTTGACGTGGCCGTCGAGCCCTGCGGGCACGTACTCGCGCATGTGGAAGAGGGTGTGGGAGTAGTCCTCGATGTAGGGGAGCAGCTGCGCGATCGTGTCGGGGTTGGGCGTCGACAGGTCGATGTGACAGCGCCACACCCACGCGCGGGCCTTCTCGGGCGCCAGCCGGCAGAGCGCCGCCGGCTGGGGGTCGTGGATCAGGCAGACGTCCCAACCCTCCGACAGCTCGGTGGCGTTGATCTCGTTGTACCGGAGCCACGTCGCCCACTGCTCGCTGTCGAGGTCCACGGGAGCGCCCTGGAGGGCGTTGTGCATCAGCTTGGTGGCGTTGAAGAACTCTTCGCGGCCGTAGATCACGTGCCATTCGCAGTCCAGGCCGACGTCCCTCATCAGCGGCACGAGCGTGTAGAGGATCTCCGAGACGCCCCCGCCGAAGGCGGTCGCCGACACGTGCACGACGCGCCGCCCCTGCAGCGGCTCGGCCAGCTCCCGGATTTCGGCGATCAGCTCACGGCCGCATATGTGCGTGTAGTCGGAGAGCGTCTTGTTGGCGACGGCGACCGGCTGGAGCACGCGGCGGCACGATACCTCACGGGGAGGCCCGATCTGGGGGTGCGAAGCGGATCTCCGAGCCGCATTCTGCGTGCCCCGGCAACGGTTCCGTGTACCGCAGGCGAGCGCGGGGGCTATGGTTCGCGGCAGATGCTCAACGGGCGCATCTATCGCGCGGCGTTCGTGCCTTTCCTGCTCGCGCTCGGAGTCGCCGCCTTCTCACTCGGGGCCCGCCCGGGTCCCCTGCGGTCGAACCTGGCGCCGGATGCCTTCCAGGGATCCTCGGCGATGGCACGCCTGAACGACCTCGCGCGAGCCTTCCCGAGCAGGCGCCCCGGGGGCCCCTCCGACCAGCTCCTGGCGCGGATGGTGGCCCAGAACATCGAAGCCCTCGGGGGGACCGCCGGGGGCGGGTTCGCGGTGCACACCTACAGCTTCGGTGCCCAGACGATCGAAGGGGAGCGGACGCTCACCAACGTGGTGGCGGTGCGTCCCGGGTCCACCAGCGCGACCCCGATCGTGATCGTCGCCCACCGCGACGCCGCCCGTGGGCCGGCCAAGGCCGAACTGTCCGCGACCGCGGCGCTGCTCGAACTGGCGCGTGTGTTCGCCTCCAGGGACACCCAGCGGACGATCGTGCTCGCCTCCACCAGCGGCGGCAGCGGGGGCGACGCCGGGGTGGCCCGGCTGCGTTCGGAGCTGCCCGACAGCATGGACGCCGCGATCGTCCTCGGGGACCTCGGGGGCACCGTCGTGAGGCGGCCGATGGTGGTGCCGTACTCCGACGGCGAGGGATCCGCGCCGCTCGTGCTGGCCAGGACCGTCGAGGACGCGATCAAGGACCAGGCCGTGATCGAACCCGGGGCCCCCAGCGCGCTCGGCCAGCTGGTGCACCTGATGGTCCCGCTCAGCGTCGGCGAACAGGGGGTGCTCGACCGCGAAGGGGTGCCGGCCGTGCTGGTGGGAGTGTCGGGCGAACGGGGCCCCTCGCGCAACGAGCCCGTGAACGGCGAACGCCTCGAAACGATGGGGCGCAGCGTGCTGAGCGCGGTCGACGCGCTCGACGCGGCCCCCGACGTCACCCAGGCGCGCCAGAACGGGATCGTGCTGCAGCGCCAGCAGATGCCCCAGTGGGCGGTGCGGCTGCTCGTGCTGATGCTGATCGTGCCGGTGCTCGTGACCGCCGTGGACGGGCTCGCGAGGGTCCGCCGGTGGGGCCTGCAGCCGGCCCGCTGGGCCACCTGGACGCTGAGCTGCGCGGTCCCGTTCGCGCTCACCGCACTGCTCACCCGCCTGCTCGGCCTGTCGGGGCTGCTGGGACCCGTTCCCGGGGGGCCCGTGCTGCCCGCGGGGCTGGGCTTCGGCGGTGGGGCGGCGGCCGGCCTGCTGCTGCTGGTGGCCTGCTTTGCGATGTCCTGGTTCGGGTGGGGTGCCGTCACGCGCAGGGCCGGCTGGGGAACGCGCCCGGATCCGGAGGTGGGGGGCCTCTCGACGGTGCTGGTGGCGGTCGTGCTGTCGGTCGTGGTGTGGGTCGTGAACCCCTACACCGCCCTGCTGCTGGTCCCCGCCCTGCACGTGTGGCTGCTGCTCGCGGCCCCCGAGCTGCGCCCCCGGCGCGTAGCCGGGTGGATCGGGCTGGTGCTCCTGGCGGCCGCGCCGGTCGCGATCGTGACGGTCTTCTACGCCCACGAGCTCGGGCTCGGCGTGGGCGAGCTCTTGTGGGCCGGCGTGCTGCTGCTCGCCGGTGGCTTCGTCGGACCGGCGGGGGCGATCCTGTGGAGCGTGGGGCTCGGGTGTGGGGTCTCCACGCTCTTGCTGGCCCTGGTCAACGACGTGCCGGTGGGCCCTGAGCAGACGCTCGAGCCGCTCGACGTGACGATCCGGGGCCCGCTCAGCTACGCCGGCCCGGGTTCGCTCGGCGGGACCGAGTCGGCGCTCAGGCGCTAGCCGCCACCACGGTCCGCCTCCGGAGGGCTACCAGCGGTGCTCGTAGCCCTCCAGCTCGACCTCGCGGCCCTCGCCGTCCAGGAGCACCGCCCCGGGAGGGCCCTCGCGCACGGTCCCGATCCAGGTCAGGCCCACGGAGCCCTCGGCAGCGATGGCTCGCTCCAGCCGCTCCCGATCACACGGGTCGGCGGTGAAGCACAGCTCGTAGTCTTCCCCGCCGCCGGCGGCGAGCCCCCACGGGGGCAGGCCGAGGGCGTCCGCGACCTCCGGTACCCCCTCGGCCAGCGGCAGCTCCTCGAGTCGCAACACCAGCTCCACGCCGCTGCGCTCGCCGAGTCGCGCGGCGTCGGTCGCGACGCCGTCGGATAGGTCGATCATCGCGTGGGCACCCTGCTCGGCCAGCGCACGGCCCTCGCGCAGCCGTGGCCGGGGAAAGGCTGCCCGCTGCAGCGCCGGGGCGCCCGCGGGCGTCCTCGGGGCGCGCCCCTCCATCTGGGCCAGCGCCGCGGCGGCGGCGCCGAGCGTGCCCGTGACGCCGACGAGATCCCCGACCCTCGTCCCGGCGCGGGCGACGAGCGCGCCGGCGTCCGGGGCCGATCCCACGGCCGTCACCGAGACCATCAGCACCGGGGCGACGACCACGTCACCCCCGGCGATCACGGTGCCGGTCTCGGCGGCCAGATCGCCGGCCGCGCGCATCAGCTCCAGCGCCCGCTGCTCGGAGAAGCCGTGGGGCAGGCCGAGCACGAAGTACGCCTCGCCGGGCCGGGCCCCCATCGCGGCGAGATCCGACAGGGCGCCGGCGAGCGCGCGATGGCCGACCTCGGCGGGCTCGCTGAAGTGCGGGCCGAGCCGGAAGTGGGTGCCCTCCACCATCGCGTCCACGGAGGTGACCGACACGCCCGAGGCCTGCACCACGGAGGCGTCGTCGCCGATCCCCACCAGTACCCTCCCGGAGCCCTCCGCAGCCGTCCCCGCCACCGTGGCGCCCAGCTCGGCGGCGATGGCTTCGATCAGGGAGCGCTCGGGGACGGTGGAGCTTCTTCTAGCGGTGCCTGTAGACGATCCGGGCGCGATCCAGGTCGTAGGGGGAGAGCTCGCACCGCACCCGGTCGCCGGGCAGGATACGGATGCGGAAGCGGCGCATCTTGCCGGCCACGTGACCTAGGACGATGTGGTCGTTGTCGAGCTTGACCCGGAACATCGCGTTGGGCAGGGCCTCGATCACCTCGCCCTCGAATTCGACCTTGTCCTCCTTCGCCACGC
>DATJOU010000101.1:0-10759 GCA_035506775.1 Solirubrobacteraceae bacterium
CTCGATGCGGGCCTTTCAGCCGCGTAGTGCGGGAAACAGGACGACCTCGCGGATCGAGTCCCGTCCCGTCAGCAGCATCACCAGGCGGTCCACCCCGAGCCCCACCCCGCCCGCCGGCGGCATCCCCTGCTCGAGGGCCTCCACGAAACCCTCGTCGTAGGGCTGGGCCTCCTGGTCGCCCTGCTGCTGGAGTCGCACCTGGGCCTCGAAGCGCTCGCGCTGGATGTCGGGGTCGGTGAGCTCGCTGAAGGCGTTGGCGATCTCCATGCCCCCGGCGAACGCCTCCCACCGCTCCACCAGCCCGGGCTGCTCGCGGTGGGAGCGGGCGAAGGGAGACAGCTCGACCGGGTAGTCGAACACGAAGCTCGGCTGCTGGAGGGTGGGCTCGACGTACTTGGAGAGCAGGTCGTCGGCCATCTGCCCCCAGCTCGCATCCTCGACCCGCACCTCCAGCCCGCGCTCGGTGATCTGCCTGGCCAGCGCGGGGGCGTCGCGGTCGGCTCCGAGCTCGATCCCGGTGGCCTGGGCGATCGCCTCGAAGAACGTGACCCGCCTCCAGGGCGAGCCGAAGTCGAGCTCCCCCTCGTACCCGGCCGCCGTGGCGGCGCGGCGGACGATCTCCTGCAGGCGGTCGGCCTCGCGCAGGTAGTCGGCGTAGGCCTCGTACCACTCGACCATCGTGAACTCGGGGTTGTGCTTGGTGGACAGGCCCTCGTTGCGGAAGTCCTTGCCGAGCTCGTACACCCGCTCGAGCCCCCCCACGAGCAGCCGCTTGAGGTACAGCTCGGTCGCGATCCTCAGGTACAGGTCGCGGTCCAGGGCGTTGTGGTGGGTCGTGAAGGGGCGTGCCAGGGCACCCCCGTAGAGCGGCTGCAGGACCGGCGTCTCGACCTCCACGAAGCCGTTCTCGTCGAGGTAGGAGCGCACCGCCGAGATCACCCGGGCGCGGTCGATGAACAGCCTGCGGGTGGGCTCGTTGGCGATCAGGTCCAGCTCGCGGCGGCGCAGGCGCGTCTCCACGTCGCTGAGGCCGTGGTGCTTCTCCGGGGGCGGGCGCAGGGCCTTGGCGAGGATCACGAACGAGTCCACCCGCAGCGTCAGCTCCCCGCGGCGGCTGCGCAGGGGCGCCCCGTCGACGCCGATCAGATCGCCGCTGTCGAGCGTCGTCAGGCGCTTGAAGGCGTCGTTGCCGAGCACGTCCTCGCGGGCGTGGAGCTGGATCTTGCCGGTGCGGTCCACGAGGTCCAGGAAGGCGGACCCGCCCCCGCGGCGCACGGCGAGGATGCGCCCCGCCACCCGGTGGCGGTCCTCGGTCTCCTCACCGGTCTGCAGGTGCTCGTACGCGCCGAGCACATCCTCGATCGGCTCGACCTCGGGGAACTCGTAGGGGAAGTCCTGCTCGCCGGACTCGCGCAGCCGCTGGGCCTTGGCCCGGCGTTCCTCGATCAGCTGCTCCAGCCCGTGACGTGCCGGCTCGCCGGCCGCTGGCGGCTCCTCGGTGGGGCCCATGCCGGGGCCGAGCCTACTCGAGGCCGACGTCGATCTTGGTGATCTTGAGCTTGCGGGCGGGCCCGCGGGGGACCTTCACGGCGACCACGTCGTTGCGCTTGTGGCCGAGCAGGGCGCGGCCCACCGGGGACTCGTTGGACAGCTTGTGCTGGTCGGGCTTGGCCTCCGCCGACCCGACGATCGTGTACTTCACCGACTTGCCGGTCTTCTCGTCCTTGACGTGCACCACCGAGCCGATCTGGACCACGTCGGTGGACAGGTCCTTGGCTTCGATGACGCTGGCCATCCGTAGTTTCTCCTGTAGCTGGGCGATGCGGCTCTCGAGCATCGCCTGCTCGTTCTTGGCGTCGTCGTACTCGGAGTTCTCGGCGATGTCCCCGAACTCCCGGGCCTCCTTGATCCGCTCGGCGACTTCGCGGCGCTTCTCGGTCTGGAGCACGTCGAGTTCGTCTTTGAGCTTCTGCAGACCTTCGGGGGTGAGGATGACGTCCTTCGGCATAAGGAGCCTCGCTAGCGAGTTTTGCGCCCGCGGCGGAGGACGCAAAAACCCCGCTCTTGCGAACGGGGCGGCCGGCCGCTGGGCCTTTCAGCGGCGCAGCAGTATAGCGGCGTCTCCCGAGGGCTCAGACGGGGGCCGGGACGGGCCCCATGGCGTCGCTCAGCAGCTCCCTGGCCCGCTCCAGCGTGGGGGCGTGCTGGAGCTCCTCCTGCAGCGCCTTGGCGCGTGGCTGCTCGAGCCCGAGGCGCTCCACGAACCAGGGATAGAACTTGCGCGTGTAGCGGGTCGCACGGTCCGCTCCCAGGTGCTCCTCGGCACGCGCCATCGTCCACTCGAGCTCGCGGCGTACCTCCTCGGGGGTCGGCCGGTGCTCCTCTCCCGTGAGCAGCTCCCGGAACAGCCACGGGTTGCCGAGCACCCCCCGGGCCAGCATCACGGCCGTGACGCCGGTCTCCTCGAACGCGGCCCGCACCTCCCCGGCGTCGTTCAGGCCGCCGGTCAGGATCACGGGCGCCGGCAGGCCCTGCGCCAGCGCCGCCACCAGCTCGTAGTCCGGTGTTCCCTTGTGCTGGACCGCCGCGGGGCGGGCGTGGAAGGCGATCGCCGCGACCCCCGCCTCGTTCACCAGCCGGTGGGCCAGCTCGAAGCCCCGCGTGTCGCCCGCGCGCATCCCCGAGCGCAGCTTCGCCGTCACAGCGGGCGGCGCCGAGGGCCGCGCCTCGCGTGCTCCCTCGACGGCCGCCTCGGCCACCGCCAGGGCGCGGTCGGGGTCGCACAGCAGGGCCGCCCCGGCACCCGTCTTGGCGACCTTCGCGACCGGGCAGCCCATGTTGATGTCGATCACGTCCGCCCCCACGTCCGCCACGTAGCGGGCCGCCGAGCGCATCATCGCGGGGTCCTCCCCGAACAGCTGGATCGCCACCGGCCCGCCCTCGTGCTCGCGGGGGTCGATCCGCAGCATCTCCTCGCAGGTCTTGCGGTTGCGGTAGTGGATCGCGTAGCTGGAGACCATCTCCGAGACCGCCATCCCGGCCCCGTAGCGCTTGGCCTGCAGGCGCACGAACCAGTTGCCGATCCCGGCCAGGGGGGCGAGCATCACGCGGTTGGGGACCCGCAGCGGCCCGAGCATCCAGCCCTCCTGCAGCCTGCGCGGGTCCGTCATGGCCCCCATTGTGCCTAGGAGTTGCGCTCGTACAGCAGTCGCAGGCCGGTCAGCGTCAGCAGTTCGTCGACCTCGTCGATCTCCTCCGTGAACGGGACCACCAGCGAGGCCAGCCCGCCGGTGGCGATCACGTCGGCACGTTCCCCCAGCTCGTCGTAGAGGCGGCGCAGGATCGCGTCGATGGCCCCCGCGTACCCGTACACGACCCCGGAGCGGATCGCGTCGATGGTGTTCTTGCCGATCACGCTGCGGGGCGGGGCGAGGTCCACCTTCGGCAGCCGCGCCCCACGCTCGGAGAGGGCTTCGAGTGAGATCTCGATGCCCGTCATCAGCGAGCCCCCGAGGTACTCCCCCTCGCCGGAGACGACGTCGAAGGTGGTGGCGGTGCCGAAGTCGACGCACACCCCCTGGCCGTCGAAGCGCTCCCGGATCGCGACCGCGTTGACGAGCCGGTCGGCTCCGATCTCGCGCGGGTTGTCGTAGCGGATCGCCATCCCGGTGCGCGTCCCCGGGCCGACCGCGAGCATCTCGTGGCCCAGGTAGCGGCGGGCCATCTCGGTCCACTCCGGCTCCAGCTGGGGGACGGTCGAGGAGACGATCGACGCCTCCAGCTCGGTGAACGAGCAGCCCCTCAGCTCGAGCAGGTTGCGCAGCGCCGCCCCCAGCTCGTCGGCCGTGGACTGGCGCACGGTGGCAAAGCGCCAGTGCTCGACCAGGCGCGAGCCGTCGAAGGCGCCGAAGTGGGTCTGGGTGTTGCCGACGTCCACGACCAGGAGCATCGGCGCCCATTATGCTCGGCCCCCGATGCCCGCGAGCGAGCCCCGGCTGTACGTGGTCCCCGCCTCGCATCCGTGCGCGGCCGTGGAAGCCGCGCTGGAGCTCAAGCACCTCGACTACCGCCGCGTGGAGCTGCTGCCGCTGTCGCAGCTGCTCGTGGGACCGCTGCTGTACGGCGGGGCGACCGTCCCCGGGATGCGCCTCGACGGCGAGCGGCTGGTGGGCTCGCGCGCGATCATGCACCGGATCGACGAGCTCGCGCCGGAGCCGCCGTTGCTGCCCCCGCCCGGCGACCCGCGGCTGGCCCGTGTGCTGGAGGCCGAGAGGTGGGGCGACGAGGTCTTCCAGCCCGTCCCCCGGCGGCTGATCGACGCCGCCTTCCTGCGCAACCCGCGGGCGATGGAGAGCTACGCCGACCCCGACAGCCTGCCGCTGCCGGTCTCGCTGCTGCGCCCCACCCAGCCGTTGATCGCCCGCGCGATGGCGCTGCGCAACAAGGCCAAGGACGAGAACGCGCGCGCCGACGTGCTGGGGCTGCCCGCACAGCTGGAGCGGATCGACGGCTGGATCGCCGAAGGGCTGATGGGCGCCGATCAGCCCAACGCGGCCGACCTGCAGATCGGCTCCACGATCCGCCTGCTGATGAGCATCGGCGACGTGCGTCCGCTGATCGAGCCGCGGCCCGCCGCGGGGCTCGGCCGCTACTTCCCGCCGCTGGTCGGGGAGGTACCGCCGGGGGCGCTGCCCGCGGAGTGGCTCGCGGGGGTTGCGCCGGCGCCGGCGGGTGCGCCCTCGGCCGGCGCCGCCTGAAGCGGGGGCCCGGCCCACCTGACGCCCTCGCGGACGTCGAGTGCGGCGAGCGCGTGGGCCAGGCTCTCCCCCGCCGGGGTTCGCAGCCCGAGCTCGAGCTCGAGTGCCGGGACCAGCACGAAGCGGCGCTCCAGCAACTGCTCGTGGGGGAGCGTCATCCGCTCATCGCGTAGCTCCAGCTCGCCCAGCAGCAGGATGTCGATGTCGATGCTCCGGGGGCCGTGGCGGCGTCCGCGGCCACGCCCCAGCTCCCGCTCGAGGGCCTTCATCCGGTCGAGCAGCTCCAGCGCCTGCAGGTCGGTGCGGACAAGCACGCAGGCGTTCAGGAAGCTGGCCTGGTCGAGCACCTCTCCGACCGGGTCGGTGTCGTACACCGAGGAGCACGCGAGCACCTCCACGCCCGCGCCCGGCAGCGCCAGCACGGCTCCCTGCAGATGCTCCCGGCGATCGCCGACGTTCGAACCGAGCCCGAGCAGCCCCGTCCTCACGACCCGCTCGGGGAGCGCGGCGGGGCCCATGACGGGGTCTCAGCCGCGGCTCGTCTGCAGGCCGGCGGCGGTGACCTTCTCGCCCATCACCTGGGCGAACGGGACCAGCCCCGACAACGGGCGCACGAACACAGTGAAGTCGCAGATCAGGCCGTCGTCGTCGAAACGGAGCAGGTCGATCCCCTCCAGCTCGCGGTCGCCGATCGCGGCCCGGAACACGAGCGCCTCGGTCCCGTCGATCGTCAGCTCGTCGGTGTAGCGGAAGTTCTCGAACGTCCGCGAGACGATCTCCAGCAGCCGCGTGACGTCCTCTCGGCCGACGAACGGGTGGAAGGTGACGGGGCTGTGGAACTCGACGTCCTCGGCCAGCAGCGAAGAGATCGCCTCGATGTCGTGGCGCTCCACGGCCGCCCGGAAGACGCCGGTTGGGCTCATTGGGCTTCCCGCCAGACCTCGACCGAGACCTCGTCCACGCTCAACGCGATCGGCGGCTCGGGCTTTGACGCCTTCACCCACACGCCTTCGAGCTCGTAGTCGGCCAGCAGCCGGTCGGCGATCGTGCTGCATAGGCGCTCGAGCGTCTGGTGGGAGCGCTGCTGGGCCAGCAGGGCCACGGTGTTGCAGACCTCGGCGTAGTCGACCGTGTCTTCGAGCGAGTCCGTCACGGTGGCGTCGCTCTCCCCGATGTCCAGCCGCAGGTCGATCACGAGCCGCTGTCCGATCTCACGCTCGGCGGCGGTGATGCCGTGGTGGGTGTACAGCGACAGGCCGCTGATTTCCACGGTGACCGACTCGGCGGCCTCCTCGCGGTCGTCGTCGATCTCGGACGCATCATCGTCGTCCAGATCGTCCCCGCCGTCGGCATGCTCTTCACCCTCCATCGCCGCCCAACGTAGCAGTAGCCACCGCCAGGGCCTCGGCCACCGGAGCGACCTCGTGGACGCGGAAGATGCTCGCCCCGCGCTCCAGCGCGAGCACGCTCGTGGCAAGCGTCCCGGGCAGCCTGCGGCCGGCCTCCAGCGGCTCGGACAGGCCGTGGGCACGGGCCCCGAGCACCCCCAGGAAGCGCTTGCGGGAGGTCCCCACCATGATCGGCCGTCCCAGCGAGCAGAGCTCGTCCAGGCGGTCGAGCAGGGCGAGGTTGTGCGCGAGCGTCTTGCCGAACCCGATCCCGGGGTCGAGGATGATCCGCTCCTCGGTGATCCCGGCCGCCACGGCGAACCTCAGGCGCTCATCGAGGAACGCCTTCACCTCGTCCACCACGTCGCCCTCGTAGCGGGGCTCCAGCTGCATCGTGCGGGGCTCGCCGAGCATGTGCATCAGGCAGCACTCGACCCCGCTCGAGGCCACCACGGAGGCCATCTCGGGATCGGCCCGCAGGGCACTCACGTCGTTGACGAGCCCGGCCCCCGCCTCGATCGCCGCCCGTGCCACGACGGCCTTGGTGGTGTCGATCGAGAGGCCGACCCCGAGCCCGGCCTGGGCCACCGCCTCGAGCACCGGGACCGTGCGGCGCAGCTCCTCATCGGCCCTCACCGGCTCGGCGCCCGGGCGGGTGGACTCGCCGCCCACGTCGAGGATCCCGGCTCCCTCGCCGGCCAGCAGGGCGGCCTGCTCGAGCGCGTCCCGGGGCTCCAGGAAGCGGCCCCCGTCCGAGAACGAGTCGGGGGTCACGTTCAGGATCCCCATCAACGTGTAGGGCGCCATCGGCGCCGGGAGCCTAGACGGGTTTGGGAGGCTGCTGGTCGCGGGCCCGCAGCTCGGCGGTGCCGCCTGCCAGACCGGGCCGGGGCAGCGTGCGGGGGGCCTCACGCTCGGGGGTGCGCTCCCCGACCGGCTGGGGCGGGGAGGGGAGCTGGGGGGCCGAGCCCTCGTCGGAGCCGAACACTTCCTCCTCGCTCTTGCCGGCCAGCAGGGCGATGAACTCCTCCTTCTCGATCGTCTCGCGCTTGACGAGGATCGTGGAGATGTTCGTGAGGTCGTGCTGGTGTTCGGTGAGGATCGCCCGTGCACGCTGGTGGGCGGACTCGATGATGCGCCTCACCTCGTCGTCGATCTCGCGTGCGATCTCGTCGGAGTAGTCGGGCTCGGTCGAGAACTCGCGGCCCAGGAACGGCTGGCCGTGGTCGTGACCGAACACCCGCGGGCCGAGCTTCTGGCTCATGCCGAAGCGCATCACCATCTGCTTGGCGGTGCCGGTCACCTTTTCGAGGTCGTTGGAGGCGCCGGTGGTGATCTCGCCGAAGACGATCTCCTCCGCCGCACGCCCGCCGAGGGTCATCGCCATCGCGTCCTCGAGCTCGGCCCGTGTGGTCAGGAAGCGGTCCTCCTGGGGCATCGAGATCGTGTACCCGAGCGCCTGGCCGCGGGAGATCACCGAGATCTTGTGGACCGGGTCGGAGTGCTCCAGGAAGTGCCCCACGAGCGCGTGTCCCATCTCGTGGTAGGCGGTGATGAGGCGCTCTTTCTCGCTCATCACGCGGGTCTTCTTCTCGGGGCCGGCGATCACGCGCATGATCCCCTCCTCGAGCTCCTCCTGGCCGATTTCGCGCTTGCCCGTCCGTGCCGCCAGCAGGGCGGCCTCGTTGATCAGGTTCGACAGGTCGGCGCCGGTGAAGCCGGGGGTCTGGCCGGCCAGGGCGTCGATGTCGATCACCTTCGCCAGCGGCTTGCCGCGGGTGTGGACCTCGAGGATTTTGGCGCGGCCCTTGCGGTCGGGACGGTCCACCGCGATCTGGCGGTCGAAGCGCCCGGGGCGCAGCAGCGCGGGGTCGAGGATGTCGGGCCGGTTGGTGGCCGCGATCATGATGATGTTGTCCTTCGCCTCGAAGCCGTCCATCTCGACGAGCAGCTGGTTGAGGGTCTGCTCGCGCTCGTCGTGGCCCCCGCCGAGCCCGGCGCCGCGGTGACGGCCGACGGCGTCGATCTCGTCCATGAAGATGATGCAGGGGGAGTTCTGCTTGGCCTGCTCGAACAGGTCACGCACGCGCGAGGCGCCGACGCCGACGAACATCTCCACGAAGTCCGAGCCGGAGATCGAGAAGAAAGGCACCCCGGCCTCGCCGGCGACCGCCCGGGCGAGCAGCGTCTTGCCCGTCCCCGGGGGCCCGTAGAGGAGCACCCCGGTGGGTATTCGCGCCCCCAACGCCTGGAACTTCTTGGGGTTCTCGAGGAATTCCTTGATCTCGTGGAGCTCCTCGACCGCCTCGTCCACCCCGGCCACGTCGCGGAAGGTGATCTTGGGGGAGTCCGCCGACATGCGCTTGGCGCGCGACTTGCCGAAGGACATGACTTTCGAGCCCCCGCCCTGGACCTGGTTCATGAGGAAGATCCAGAATCCGAAGAACAGGACGAACGGGATGATGTAGGTGAGCAGCGACAGCAGCGCGCTGCTCTTTTCCGATTCGACGTTGTAGGGGACGTTGTAGTCCCGCAGCTGCTTTTCCAGTTCGGGGGCCGACTGGCTGTTGTAACCGGCTTCCCAGGTTTCTTTGTTCTTCAGCTTGACTTCGAGCGCTTTGCCCTTGTTCTTGAACTCGACCGAGGAGACTTCCCCGTTGGGGATTTCCTTGGCCACCAGCGTCCCGTAGTTGTGGGTGCGGTGGCTGGCGGGCCCCGGATTGACGAGTTTCACCGCCAGGAACGCGAGCACGACCACGATCAAGATCGGGAAAGCTGCGCTCTTGAAGAAACGGCTCATGTGAGGTTCCTGGGTGTCGCGAAGCCGTCCGCAAGCTGGAACGGCCGGCCACCTAGGCTACCACGGCATCCCCCTATTTCATGGGCCTGCAGGACCCCGGGCGGGCCCCTCTCAGGACTTCCTCAGGGTGACTCCAGGACCGCCACGAAGGGCAGGTTGCGGTACTGCTCGGCGTGGTCGAGGCCGTATCCGACCACGAACCGGTCCTCGATCTCGAAGCCGACGTAGCGGCTCGGGAGCTCGACCTTGCGCCGCGAGGGCTTGGTCAGCAGGGCGCAGACCTCGAGCGAGCGGGGATTGCGCGAGCCGAGGTTGCGGAGCAGGTACTGGAGCGTCAGGCCCGAGTCGACGATGTCCTCGACGATCAGCACGTCGCGCCCTTCGATCGCCGCGTCGAGGTCCTTGAGGATCCGCACGACCCCTGAGGAGTCGGTCGCCGAGCCGTAGGAGGCGACCGCCATGAAATCCACCTCGACCGGGATGTCGATGTAGCGCATGAGGTCGCTGAGGAAGAAGACGGCGCCCTTCAGCACCCCCACCAGCAGTAGCGTGCGGCCCGCGTAGTCGTGCGAGATCTGCTCCCCGAGCTCGGCCACCCGGCGGCGCAGATCCTGCTCGCTGACAAGGGTTTCTCCCAGCGAGGGGGGTTGTGAGGCGCGCGCGAGCGTGGCCACCCGAGCAGTCTAACCCGGCCGCGGCGGCAGCTTGACCATCTCCAGCACGCCCCCCTCGAGCACCGCCCCCACCCCGCCCCCGACGTGCAGCTCGGAGCGGCCCCCGTGCTCATCTAGCGCCAGGATCTCCTCCAGGCGGGTGCCGGCCTGGGGCACGTAGGTGCCCGCCACCCTCTCCGCCAGCCGCACGACGACCATCCGCGCGAGCGCCCGGGGGAGCTCCCGCAGGCGGGCCGTCTCGACGCTCGCGCGCCCGTCCAGCTCGGCCTCCACGAGGCCGTCGAGCAGCTCGGTCTCCTCGCGCAGCAGGGCGGCCGTCCGCAGCACGTTGGACTCCGCCGCGGGGTGCACGGAGCGCAGCTCCGGGAGCACCCCCTCGCGCACGCGGGTGCGGGCGAAGCGCTCGTCGCTGTTGCTCTCGTCCTCCCGCCACTGCAGTCCCCGCTCACGGCAGTAGGCCGCCGTCTGCTCGCGGGTGAAGAGGAGCAGCGGGCGCACCATGCGACCCTCGCGGGCCGGCATCCCGAGCAGCGCGCGGCGCCCCGGGGAGGCCGCCAGCCGGTAGACGATCGTCTCGACCTGGTCGCTGGCGGTGTGCCCGGTGGCGAACACCCCGCCGCTCTCGCCGGCCAGCCGGTTGGCCTCCCGGTAGCGGACGTCCCGCGCCCACGCCTGCAGGTTCCCGGCCCCCGCCGGCCGCTCGCCGGCCGCCGGGTGGACGTGCAACTCGACCCCCAGCCGCTCGCACACCGAGCGGCAGTGCCGCTCGTCCTCGGCGGCGGCGGCCCGCAGGCCATAGTTGACGTGCAGGGCCCGCACCGCCCCGGGACCGAGCAGCGCGACCGCCACGTCCAGCAGGCAGGTGGAGTCGCGCCCCCCGGAGAACATCGCCAGCACCGGCACCCCCGCTGCGAGCAGGCCCCCCTCGCCCACCCGCGCGCGCAGCCGCCGGGAGTCCATCGGCCCGCTAGTCCCCGTGGCTGGTCACCGTGAAGAGCTCGGTGGCGTCGGAGAAGCCCTTCAGGGCCACCTCCCCGATGCGGTGGAACTCGAGCCCGTCGATGCCCGTCGCCACGTCCACCACGGGCCGCGTGGCGAGCACCTCGCCCCCCGCCGCCCTCGCCACCACGCGGGCGGCCT
>DATJOU010000102.1:0-4901 GCA_035506775.1 Solirubrobacteraceae bacterium
GAGTCACTGCAGGAGGGCACCCGCCAACGGCTCGCCGCGGCGCTGGTCAGCCTCGAGGTGGTCGGGGGACCGATCGAAGACGCCAAGCTGAGCCACGATCACGTCCGCATGGAGATCACCAACGACGCAGACATGGCTGAGATCGAGCAACGGCTGCAGGAGCTGGTCGACGGCGTCGTGTCGCCGAGCGACGAAGCGCTCGGCTAGCCCGCGCTTCGCGCAACCGGATCGATTACCGTGCGCCTGCGGTGAGGCGTACAACTTGGGCCGTCGTGATCGCACTCGGCGTGGTGCTGTTCAGGGCGGGCCTTGCCACGGCCACGCCGAGTGTGACCTTCAGGCCCCAGTTCGTCCCGATCCCCGGATTTCCCAGGACCGGGAACATCCTTGGCGCGGGAGCAGATCTTCGCGTCGAATACGGGATCTCCGGCTCCGAATACGCCGCCTCTCCACCACCGCTGATCGGGATCAACCTGTACCTGCCCAGGGGGTCAGTCCTGCACTCCTCCGGCTTTCCCACCTGCGCAACCGCGACGCTGGAACAGGTTGGGCCCCCGGGGTGCTTCGCCGGCGCGGCGGACGGCCCGCCGGGCGAACTGCACGCGATCGTCTCGAGTGGCACCGGACGGGTCGAAGAGCCTGCGACGCTCGAAGCCTTCCACGTGCCCGAAGAAGGCCAGACGACATCTCAAACGACCGCGGCGGGGAGCGGAGCACTCGCGTCGCTCGCCGTCGGCGAGGCGCCCGTGCCGCTGCGGTTCCTGGCCAAGAGCCGTTACACGCACCTCGGCGGGGTGGACGGCTTCGGCCCGGAGCTCGTAACTGAAATCCCGCTCGTCTCGACCGTCGCGGGGGCGCCGTACGCCTCGCTCGGGTCGCTGGAGCTGAAGGAGGGCTCGGCCCACAAGCTCGGAGCGCGCCCCGTGTACTTCAGCCGCGTTCCGAGAAAGTGCCCGAAGGGAGGATTCCCCGTCGAGGCGGAATTCGTCTTCGACCAGGGCGGGGCCGTGCCGCCGGTCGCCGAAGTGGTCACGGCGGCCTACAAGATGCCGTGCGGGCGCGGCCGGCTGCCGTCGCAGGTCGTGCTGACGGGAACCGCCGGCACGGTCACCGCTCCGTCCAACCGCACCTGCCTGAGGGCCGGGGAAACCTACGCCGTCGACGTCGTGCCGGTCAAGAACGTGACCTACCGTCACATCGACCTCGAGATCAACGGGGACCTGGTGGCGGCCGTCAACCGGAGGCTCACCTCCGAACAGCTCACTTTCCGAGGCCTGCCCGAAGGCCGCTACACGGTCGGGGTGACGATCGTCACCGGCAGGCGCCGAAGAGTCCTCGGCACCCGCACCTACCAGGCCTGCGCAGCGGCACCGCAGCCCTAGACGAGTTTCGCCAGTTCGGAGAGTGTCTGCGCCCCGGCCGGCGCGGAGATTTCAGCCGCCGCGTTCCAGTCTTCGAAGGACAGCGTTTCGTGGGCTCCGTTCTCTTTGCGGTCGCGGACGACTTCCAGCGGCAGCGGGGATCCCGAGCTGGCGACGTACAGGGTGCCGTGCTCGTTGGTGGCGAGCGCCACGGCCCCCCGGCCGGCGGCGGACTTGCCCGTTTCCTTGCGCAGCGACAGGCCGCTGAGCCCCGAGACCACTTCGCTCAGATCGGTCAGGCGGGTGAACTTCGCGAATTCGTGGGCGCGGTCCAGCTGCAGCCAGACGTCGCTCCCCCCGGCGCCGAGACGTCGGGCTACGGAGACGCTGCCGAAGTGCTCGACCGCCGTTTGGCCTCTGACGTAGGTCCTGCCGTCCACCACCACGACATCGAAGGTGTGGCCGTCCTGCTCGATCGTCCCGCTCAGCGCCCGGCCGGGCTCCACCAGCAGGTTCACGCTCAGGAGATGCCCGAAGTCTTCGACCGATCCTTTCAGGCGCACGGAATGTGCGCTCTTGGCGGCTCTCAGCGCGTCGGCGAAGATCGTCGCGGAAGACTCCGAGGCGGTCCCGGACGTGCTGCTCCCGCAGGCCGCGAGACCCACGGCGAGGAGCGCGACCACGACCGTGGCCAGAGCTGCTCGCCGCCGACCGGCCGCGAGCGCGCCACACGGCTGTCTGACGGATACACGGGGACGGAACATTCTTCTCTGCCTTTCGCTCGGAGCAGCCGAGGCGCTCGCCGTTCGGGGACTGCGAGAAGCTTGCGTGTGCGCCGTGTGGAGCTGCTGTGGGCTACCTGAGAGGTAGCTGTGGGGTGCGCTCGGCGCTCAGAACAGCTGGTTCTCTCCGCCGAATACTTCGCTGACGGAGTCGTCCACGAAGATTCGGCGGATCGAGTCGGTGAGCAGCTCGGCGCATGGGAGCACGCGCACGTTCTCGGGCCGGTTGGCCGCGACCGGGATCGTGTCGGTGACGACGATCTCCTCCAGCTCAGAGGCGCGCAGGATCGAGAAGGCGTCGCCCGAGAAGACGCCGTGGGTGGCCGCCGCGTACACGCGCTCGGCCCCCTCCTCCTTGACGGTTTTGGCGGCCGCCGCCAGGGTCCCCCCGGTGTCGATCATGTCGTCCACGATCACCGCGGTCTTGCCCCGCACGTCGCCGATCACGTAACCGATCTCGGCGACTTCCTGGGCCGGGCGCTCCTTGTCGAGGATCGCCAGCTCGGCGCCCACCTTGGAGGCGAAGTTCTTGTTCAGCTTCACCCGCCCGGCGTCGGGGGCGACCACCACCAGGTCGGGCAGGCCGAGGTCGAGGAAGTACTGGGTGAGCATGAACAGCGCCGTCATGTGGTCCACGGGCTTCTGGAAGAAGCCCTGGATCTGGCCCGCGTGGAGGTCCATCGTCAGGACCCGGTCCACCCCCGCCGCCTCCAGCATCCGCGCCACCAGACGGGCCGAGATCGGCTCCCGGGGGGATGACTTCTTGTCCTGGCGGGAGTAACCGAACCAGGGCGTGACGGCGATCACGCGGTGGGCCGACGCGCCCACCGCCGCGTCGATCATCAGCAGCAGCTCCATCAGCGAGTCGTTGGCGGTGACCCCCTGCTCGGGGTTGCCACAGGTCGACTGCACGATGAACACGTCCGCCCCCCGGATCGAGTCCTCGTAGCGGCAGTAGGCCTCGCCGTTGGAGAAGGTCTTCAGGATGACCGGCCCCAGCTCCACTTCCAGGCGCTCGGCGATCGACCCCGCGAGCTGCGGGTTCGCGCGCCCGCTAAACAGCATCAGGCGCTTGTTGTAATCGATCGGGAGGCTCGCTCGCGAGGACTGGGCCCGCGTGTCCATCGCGCTCATCTCAGTTCGGAGTGTAAAGCCCCGTCCCCCGTCGTTCACGGGTCGCGGTGGCGGTCCGCATAACCCTCGATGTTCTGCTGACGCTCGCGGGCCATCCCGAGGGCCCCGGGAGGGACGTCTTCGGTGATCACCGACCCGGCTCCGGTGTAGGCCCCGTCGCCGACCTCGACGGGGGCCACGAAGGTGGTGTCGACCCCGGTGTGGACGTCGGCCCCGATGCTCGTGCGGTGCTTGGCGCGGCCGTCGTAGTTGGCGGTGATCGTGGCCGCCCCGAGGTTGGTGCGCTCCCCCACGGTGGCGTCGCCGATGTAGGAGAGGTGGGGGACTTTGGCCCCCTCGCCGATGTCGGAGTTCTTGATCTCCACGAAGGTGCCGGACTTCGAGCCGCGGCGCAGCACGGTGCCGGGCCGCAGGTATCCGAACGGCCCGACGGAGACGCCGTCCTCGAGCATGCAGTCGACCAGGTAGGAGTGCCTGATCGTGCACTCGCTGCCGATGCGGGTGGAGCCACGGATCGTGGTGAACGGCTCGATCACGGTGTCCTGCCCGATCGTCACGTCCACGTCGATGACGGTGTTGTCGGGGTCCACGATCGAGACCCCGGCCAGCATGTGGCACTCGTGGATCGACGCCTGCGCGAGCTTGCGCACCCGCGCCAGGGCGACCCGGTCGTTGATGCCCAGCACGAGCCGCTCGTCCTGCACGATGCTGGCCTCGACCCGCTCCCCGGCGTCCCTGAGCAGGGTCAGGACCTGCGGCAGGTACAGCTCCCCCTGGGCGTTGTCGGCGGTGAGCCGCGGGAGCGTCTCCCGCAGGGCGGCGGCGGAGAAGGCGAAGATGCCGGTGTTGACCTCGTGGATCTCGAGCTCGGCGGCCGAGGCGTCACCCGGGCGCTTGGTCTCGACGACCCGCTCCACCGTGCCGTCGGTGCCCCTCACGACGCGGCCGTAGCCGCTCGGGTCGGACAGCACCGTGCTCGCCATCGTGGCGGCGGCACCGGAGGCGGCGTGGGCCGCGACCAGCCCCTCGACCGCCGCGGCGCTGACGAGCGGGACGTCCCCGGCCAGCACCACCACCGTGCCCTCGGGACCACCGGCCGCGGCCCCGTCGAGTGAGGCCATCGCCGCGCTCACGGCGCCGCCGGTGCCGTTGGCGGTCGGCTGCACCGCCAGCTCGACGTCGTCGGGGAGCAGCCCCTCCAGCGGCAGCTCGGGGGAGTCCACCACCACCACCCGCTCCGCACCGGCCTCGCGAGCGGCCCTCACCGGCCACATCACCATCGGGATCCCGCACAGGTCGTGCAGGACCTTCGGGGTGCGCGAGTGCATGCGCGTGCCCTGGCCGGCGGCGAGGATCAGGACGGTGGGAGCAGCCACAGCTCCCGACGATGCTATTCGAGCCCCCCGCCGAAGCCGGACGGCGCCTGGACGGCGCCACCGGGCGGGGCGGGTGGGAGCGGTGGCCGCGGGGGACACCACTGGGGAGCCTGGACTCGAACCAGGACTTGAAGAGCCAAAGTCTCCCGGGCTGCCATTACCCCACTCCCCAACTCGGCACATCCTGGCAGGGTCGAAAGCCGCGCCGGGGCGGCGGGATGTCGCTCAGGAACGCCGCCCGGAGCGGC
>DATJOU010000103.1:0-10597 GCA_035506775.1 Solirubrobacteraceae bacterium
GCCCGAAGCCGCAGAGGAGATCGACGAAGCGCTGTTCGCCACCACCACCTGCGAAGAGAGCATGTTCCCGTGGTCGCGCACCGCGCCGGCGGCCACCCGGCTGGCCGAAGCCCACGGTTTCCTGGAGGCCCAGCCGAGCAGCGACTTCTACCCCTTCGACGCGACCACCGCCTACACCACGAGCCTGCTCGAAGCGTGTGCCGCCTGGCCCGACGCCTCTCCCCCACCGCCGGTCGAAGGCCAGCTGCCGAACGTGCCCACGTTGATCTTCTCCGGGGGCCAGGACCTGCGCACGCCGACCTCCAACGCCCGCCAGGTGGCGGCCGAGATCCCTGACGCCCAGGTCGAGGTGGTGCCCTACACGGGGCACTCGGTGCTGGGGAGCGACCTCTCCGAATGCGCCGACGACGCCGTCGCCAGCTTCTTCTCCAAACAGACCGTCGCGCCCTGCCCCACCACCCCCGACCCGTTCTCGCCGACCCCGCTGGACCCCACCCGCCTGAGCCGCGTACGAGCCCCCGGCGGCCTCTCCGGTCGCCCCGGCCGCACGCTCGCGGCGGCGCTCGACGCGATCGTGGACCTCAGCAGACAGGTCGTGGGGGCGACCCTGCAGGCCGACGGGGCGCTCCCGAACGGGTCCGGCTTCGGAGGGCTGCGGGGCGGTTACGCCACGCTCGTCAGCGACGCGGTGGTGCTGCACGACTTCTCCTTCGTCCCCGGGGTGGACCTCTCGGGCCGCCTCACGGTGAGCGGGCGCGGGATCGCGCCGGCGGTGCTGCGGGTCAGCGGCTCGCAGGCCTCGGACGGCAGCCTGCGCCTCAGCGAAGACCTCAAGCGTGTCAGCGGGACGCTCGGCGGGCACAGCTTCAGGCTGTCGGTCGCGAAGGTGAAACTGGCGGGCCTCGGTGGCGGGGGCGAATGGCCGACCGCCGAACAGATCAGGGGCAGGTGGTGGCCAACGCCCTAGCCGGCGAGAGCTCGCCGTACCTGCGCCAGCACGCGGACAACCCCGTGGACTGGCTGCCCTGGGGGCCGGAGGCGTTCGCGCGGGCGCGCGAGCTGGACCGGCCCGTGATCGTCTCGATCGGCTACTCCGCCTGTCACTGGTGCCACGTGATGGAGCGGGAGTCCTTCGACGACCCCGACACCGCGGCGCTGATGAACGAGCGCTTCGTGTGCGTGAAGGTGGACCGCGAGGAGCGTCCCGACGTGGACGCGATCTACATGGAGGCCCTGCAGAGCATGAGCGGGCGCGGGGGTTGGCCGCTGAACGTGTTCCTCACCCCCGACCAGCTCCCCTTCTACGGCGGGACCTACTTCCCACCGCAGGCGCGCACCGGGATGCCCGCCTGGACGGACGTGCTGGAGGCGATCGCCAAGGCCTGGAGCGAGGAGCGCGAGCAGATCCTGGAGACGGGGCGGCGGCTCACCGAGCACCTCGCCGGCGGCTCCCCTCCGCCCCGCGCCGGCGGACCGCTGCAGGAGGAGCTGCTCGATCAGGCCGTGGCCCGCGCGCGGGAGACCTTCGACGCCCGCCACGGCGGCTTCGGGGACGCGCCGAAGTTCCCCCAGGCCTCGCTGCTGCAGTTCCTGCTGCTGAGGGGCGAGCGGGAGATGGCGCTGAGCACCCTGCGGGCGATGGCCGGCGGCGGCATCCACGACCAGCTCGGCGGGGGCTTTCACCGCTACAGCGTGGACGACACCTGGACGGTGCCGCACTTCGAGAAGATGCTCTACGACAACGCGCTGCTGGCCCGCACCTACCTGAACGCCTGGCTGGCCACCGGCGATGAGGAGCTGCGGTCGGTGTGCGTGGACACGCTCGAGTGGACGATGCGCGAGATGCGGGGACCCGAGGGCGGCTTCTACAGCGCGCTGGACGCCGACTCGGAGGGCGTCGAGGGACGCTTCTACGTGTGGCGCGAGTCCGAGCTCAGAGAGCTGCTGGGAGACGAAGACGCAGCCGCCGCGGCCGCCTGGCTGGGGGTCGGGGAGCGGGGCAACTTCAGCGACCCCCACCACCCCGAGCCGGGCCTGAACGTGCTCCAGGACCGCGGCACCCGGCCGGGCGCCGAACTGCGGGACAGCATCCGCTCACGGCTGCTGGCGGCGCGGGAGCTGCGCGTGCGGCCGGGCCTCGACAGCAAGCGCCTGACGAGCTGGAACGCGCTCATGATCGCCGCCCTGGCCGACGCCGGCGCCGCGCTGCCCGAGCCCCGGTACCTGCAGGCGGCGGTCGCCTGCGCGGACTTCATCGAGCAGCAGATGAGAGCGGGCGACGGGCGGCTGCTGCGGAGCTTCAACGACGGCACGGCCAGGATCGACGCCTACCTGGAGGACCACGCCTATCTGCTGGAGGCACTGCTGGCCCTGTTCGAAGCCAGCTGCGAGGAGCGCTTCTACGTCCGCGCCCGGGCCCTGGCCGACACGCTGATCGAGCGCTTCGCCGACCCCGGGGAGGGCGGCTTCTTCTCGACCGCCGGCGACGGGGAAGCGCTGATCGTGCGCCGCAAGGACCTCGAGGACTCGCCGATCCCCGCGGGCGCCTCCAGCGCGGCGATGGGCCTGCTGCGTCTCTACCAGCTCAGCGGCGAGCCGCTCTACGAGCAGCACGCGCTGTCGGTGCTGGAAGCGCGCGCCGAGCTCGCGGGGCGCTTCCCCGGAGCCTTCGGCCACCTGCTCCAGGCGCTGCACTGGCACTTCGCCCCGGTACGCCCGATCGCCTGTCCGGTTCCCGGCGCCGCCTGAGGGGCGCCCACGCGTCGCGGCGGTGCCCCGCTACAGGATCGCCAGGTAGCGGTCCAGCTCCCACTGGGTGACCTGGACGCGGTAGTCGTCCCACTCCTGGCGCTTGATCTCGACGTAGCGGTTGAACATGTGCTCGCCCAGGGTCCGCAGCACCAGCTCGGACTCGGCGGTGATCTCGATCGCCTCCCCGAGGCTCTCGGGGAGCTGCTCGACGCCCAGCCGACGGCGCTCCTCGCTGGAGAGGTGGTAGAGGTTCTTCTCCATCGGCTCCGGGAGCTCGTAGCCCTTCTCGATCCCCTCCAGGCCGGCCTGGAGCAGCACGGCGAAGGTGAGGTAGGGGTTGCAGGCCGGGTCCGGGCAGCGCAGCTCCATGCGGGTCGCCTGCTCGCGACCGGGGTGGTAGAGGGGGACCCGCACCAGCGCCGAGCGGTTGCGGCGCGACCAGGCCACGTACACAGGGGCCTCGAAGCCCGGGACCAGGCGCTTGTAGGAGTTGACCCACTGGGCGAAGATCGAGCAGATCTCGCGGGAGTGCTTGAGCTGGCCGGCGATGAAGGCCTTGCCGACGTCGGAGAGGAAATACGGGTCGTCGGGGTCGTAGAAGGCGTTGCGCTCGCCCGTGAACAGCGACTGGTGGGTGTGCATCCCGGATCCGTTCTCGCCGAACAGCGGCTTCGGCATGAAGGTGGCGTGCCAGCCGTACTTCATCGCGAACTCCTTGACCGTGATGCGGTAGGTCATGCAGTCGTCGGCCATCTTCAGGGCGTCGGCGTAGCGCATGTCGATCTCGTGCTGGGAGGGGCCGACCTCGTGGTGGGTGTACTCGACGTGGATCCCGAGCTGCTCCAACGCGAGCACCGTCTCGCGGCGCACGTCGGAGCCCGCGTCGAGCGTCGTGAGGTCGAAGTAGCCCCCCTGGTCGAGGACCTCCGTGGAGCGGGAGTCGCGGAACAGGAAGTACTCGAGCTCCGGTCCGACGTTGAAGGTGTCGAAGCCCATCGCCCGGGCGCGCTCGATGGCGCGCCTCAGCACGTGGCGGGGGTCGCCCTCGTAGGGAGTCCGCTCCGGCGTGATGACGTCACAGAACATCCGCCCCACGCCCTGCTCCTCCGGGCGCCACGGGAGCACCGCGAAGGTCTCCGGGTCGGGCATCGCGATCATGTCCGACTCCTCGATCGCGTTGAAGCCGGTGATCGAGGAGCCGTCGAAGCCCATCCCGGCTTCGAAGGCGTCATCCAGTTCGGCCGCGTTGATCGAGAACGACTTCAGCTGGCCGAGGATGTCGGTGAACCAGAAGCGGATGAAGCGGATGTTGCGCTCGGCGACGAACGCCTTCACGTCCTCCGCGGTCTTGGGATGCTCCTCGGGCACGGCTATCGACTTATAGCCGAGGCCGCGGGGGGTCCGCTATCGACGGATGGCCAAAGGGGTCCGAGCCGCGAGGGCTCAGCGGCCGGCCACCGCGGCCACGAACGAGGCCACGTCTTCGGCTTCTTTGCCCTGGTAGAGCAGTGCCGGCATCTGGCCGTTGCCGCGCGCCCGGCCTTCGAGGATCGCGTTCAGCACCAGCGCCCGGCGGCCGGCGTTGGTGGAGATGTCGTCGCCGACGCGGATGTCGAGGTTGGGGCCGGTGCGGGCGTAGGAGCGGACCGCGGCCAGCGTGTGGCAGTACACGCAGCTGCGGGCGAACAGTTCGCGCCCTTTGACCTGGGCGGCGGTCAGGTGCACTCCGCCGACGGCGACGTGGGCCTTGTGGTTGCCGTTGTCTGCCAGCACCAGCGCCGGCACCACGAGGCCGAAGGCGACCAGGATCGTGACCCCGAGCCAGGTCAGCCGTTTGCTGGTCTTCGATTCCGGCGGCAGCGCCTCGCCGGGCCCCGCGGCGCGACGGGAGCTGCGGCGCATCGCCACGAAGAACACCGACAGGCCGAGGATCAGCCACAGTGAGACGACCACGTAGACCATTTGCGGGCAAGAACATATCGGCTCCCCCTCCATGAAGCCCCTCTTGGGCTTTATCGGTGCTTATGGGGGCTCGCTATCGTGGGCCGCAGGCCGCCACCCAAGGGCCAGAGGAGCTCGTTGAACTTCCTTCGCCGCATCCCCCTCGACCGCCTGCTGCTGCTCTGCGGGATCGTCGTGGGTGTCGGGATCGGCGTGACCGCGCTCGCAGAGGCCCTCTCTGCGGGCCCCACCCCGAAGCCTCAACCGCTCGCCCAGGCGATCCACCAGGGCCTCACCGCACCCGCCCCCGAAGGCGTGTCGGCCAACATCACGCTCACCGACCAGCTGCTCGAAGGCGCGGGCCTGGCCCACGACGCCGGCGGCGGGGGTGAAGGCGGCGAAGGCGGGGCCTCGCTCACCTCGAGCCCCCTCTTCACCGGCGGCTCCGGACGCCTGTGGGCCTCCAGGGACGGGCGCTTCCGCCTCGAGCTCCAGGACCAGTCGGGCGACACCCAGATCATCTCCGACGGCCACAAACTCGAGGTCTACGACGCCGCCACCAACACCCTCTACCGCTACACCCCGCCGAAGGGCGAACCCTCCGAAGGCTCCTCGGCCGCGGAAGTGCCGTCCGTGGGGAAGATCGAAGAAGCCATCTCCCACCTGGAGAAGCACGCCTCCGTGTCGGGGGCCGAGCCGACCGACGTGGCCGGTCAGCCGGCCTACACCGTGCGGGTGGGACCGAGGCAAGCCGGGAGCCTGTTCGCCGGCGCCGAGCTGTCCTTCGACGCCGACAACGGCACCCCGCTGCGGGCCGCGCTGTACTCGACAGCGAGCTCCTCGCCGGTGCTCGAACTAGCGGCCACCGAGATCTCCTACGGGCCGGTGCCCGACTCGACGTTCTCGATCGCGCCCCCGGCGAACGTGAAGCTCGAAGAAGTGAAGGTCGAGGCACCCACCCACGCCCACCGGCACCACCCGTCCTCCGCCGACGGGTCGCGGCCGAAGGCGACCACCTACGGCCACGGGCCGGGAACGATCGTTGTGGTGCAGGGCAAGTCGAAGGGCAACGGCTCGAGCGGCGGGCTCGAAGGGCTGCCCCAGGTGGACATCAACGGCACCAAGGCCAGCGAGCTGCGCACGGAGCTCGGAACGGTGCTCAGCTTCGAGCGGGCGGGGGTGCGCTACCTGCTGGCGGGCTCGGTGTCGCCCGGGCAGCTCGAAGCGGTCGCCCGTGGCCTCTAGCGAGTCCCTCGAGCCCCAGCCGGTCAAGGCCAGGGGGCTGGTCAAGCGCTACGGGGAAATCCTCGCCGTGGACCACGTGGACCTCAACGTCCGCAGCGGGGACGTGTACGGGTTCCTCGGGCCCAACGGGGCGGGCAAGACGACCACCCTGCGGATGGCTCTCGGGCTGATCACGCCCACCGGGGGCACGGTGGAGCTGTTCGGACGCGACCCCATGCGTCACGGCGCCGGCGCCCTGGAGGGGGTCGCGGGCTTCGTGGAGGCCCCCCGCTTCTACCCCTACCTGACGGCCGCCAAGAACCTCGAGCTGCTGGCGGCCCTGGACGGCGACGGCGCGCGGGAGCGGATCCGGGAGGTGCTCGAGACGGTCGAGCTGACGCCTCGGGCCAAGCACAAGGTCGGTGGCTACTCGCACGGGATGAGGCAGCGCCTGGGGATCGCCGCGGCGCTGCTGCGGCGGCCGCGGCTGCTGATCCTCGACGAGCCCGCCACCGGCCTGGACCCGGCGGGGATGCGCGACATGCGCTCGCTGATCCGGCGGCTGGCCGACGGGGGGATGACGGTGCTGCTCTCCTCCCACCAGCTCCCCGAGGTGCAGGAACTGTGCGACCGCGTGGCGATCGTCGATCGCGGGAGGGTCGTGTACGAGGGGGCGCTCTCGGACCTGCGCCGCCAGGGCGGCACCCGCTACCGGCTGAAGACCGCCGACGACGATCGGGCGCTGGCGCTGCTGCGCTCCCAGCCGCGGGTCACGATGGCGGCGGCCACGCCCGCGGGGCTCGAGTTCCAGGCCCAGGAGCAGGACGCCGGCGAGGTCTCGCTGGCGCTCGGACGGGCCGGCATCGCGATCCTCGCCCTGACCCCGGAGCTGGCCACGCTGGAGGACCTCTTCTTCCGTCTCACCGAGGGCTCGCCCGAGGGCGACCACGGCGAGCGGGTTCCCGTCAACGGCCACGGCGCGGCGGCCGTCGTCGGGGCACGGGCCGCCGCTCCCGCCGCGGGCGCAGGAGAGCCCTCGTGAGCGCCACCGCCGCCGGCGCCGGGGCCGTCCCCGCCCCCGCCCGCCACCACGTCCGGCGGCCCTCGACGGTGACCGTCTACCGCTGGGAGCTGCGCAAGCTGATCTCCCAGAAGCGGACCTACCTGGGCTTCGCCCTGATCGTGATCCTGCCGCTGGTGTTCATCCTCTTCCAGAACCTCCACCATCACCACGGCCACGGCGGCCAGAGCATCTTCGAGGCCCAGATCACCCAGTCCGGGCTCGCCACACCGGTGCTGATGCTGATCTTCCTCTCGGCGTTCATGCTGCCGCTGGTGGCCTCGCTGGTGGCCGGCGACATCGTCGCCAACGAGGACGGCAACGGAACGCTGAAGACGATCCTCACGCGCTCGGTGGACCGCGGCCAGGTGCTGGCGGCGAAGGCGCTGGCCGCCTTCACCTACGCGACCGTGGCGGTGTTCCTGTCGGCCACCGTGGCGACCGTGGGGGGCATCGCGTCCTTCGGCTTCCACTCCGTCGTGAGCCTCTCCGGCACGGTCGTCTCCGCCGGCGAAGGGCTCGCGCTGGTGTACGCCTCGAACGCGCTGTACCTGATCCCGACGGTGGCCGTGGTGAGCTTCGGGGTGCTGCTGTCGGTGGTTACCCGCAACAGCGCCGCGGCCGTGGTGGGGACGATCGGGAGCGTGATCCTGCTGTACATCATCTCCGGGATCCCCGGCCTGGAAGGGGCGCATCCGTACCTGCTCACCGAGCAGTTCCAGGCCTGGCAGGGACTGCTGCGGACGCCCACCGACTGGGGCCCGATCACGCACTCGATCTGGGTCTGCGCGCTGTACGCGGTCCCGTCGCTCGTGGCCGCCTACCTGGTGTTCCTGCGCCGCGACGTGGCCGGCGGATAGGGACTCAGGACACCTCGGCGGGGAGCTCCACCAGCGACAGCTCGACGTCGCCCATCATGCGGCGGGCCTCGCGGGCGTCGATGCCGGTGCCCAGGCGGGCGGTGGACTCCGCTCCGCAGGCGACCCCGAAGCGCAGACACTGGTCGGGGTGGCGGCCCTCGTAGCGGGCGGCCAGGTAGCCGGCCAGGAAGGCATCCCCCGAGCCGATCTTGCCGACCGCTTCGCGGGGCTCCAGACGGGCCCTCTTGACGAGCCGCTGACCGTCGATCAGCAGCTGGGCCACGCACCCGTCGGGGAGGGTCACGATCGCCTCCTGGGAGCCCAGCGCCGAGATCTCGGCGACCGCCTGGGAGCGCTCCTCCTCGCTGGCGAACTCGTGCCCGACGAGTTCCTCGGCCTCGAGCATGTTCGGGGACACGAGGTCGGGCTCGGCCTTCATCGCCTGGCGCAGCGGCTCGCCGTCGGTGTCCACCACCGTCATCACGTCGAGTCGCTCGAGCTCCCGCACGAGATTCGCGTACAGGTCGGGCTCGACCCCCCGGGGCAGGGATCCGGCGAAGACCACGATCGCGGCTCCCCGGGCGAGGTACACGAGCTTGTCCTTGAACAGTTCCACCTCGCTCTCGGAGACCTCCGGCCCGCGTTCGTTGATCTCGGTCTGCTGGCCCGAGGTGGGGTCGAGCACGGAGGTGTTGGTGCGCGACTCGTCGCGGATGCGGACGAAGTCGTTGAGGATCGACTCCTCGGTGAGCTGCTCGACGATGTGGGTACCGGTGGCTCCTCCGGCGAACCCGGTGGCGATCACCGGCTGGCCGAGTGCCTTCAGGGTGCGGGCGATGTTGACGCCCTTGCCGCCGGCAGCGGTCCGCTGTTCAACGGTCCGATGGCGCCGTCCCGGTCTGAAGTTCGGCACCGCCAGCGACTTGTCGATGGCCGCATTGAGCGTGACGGTGATGATCATCGTTCGTCGCTACCCGCCTGCGCGCGAGCGCCCATTCCGCTCGTCGTTGGGGGCGCGAGACAACAGGCTAGCGAACCCGGTGGGTGCTTCTCAGTCCTTTTCGGAAAGCGCCCAGGCCTGCCCCCGGAGGCTCTCGGCGGCGGCCCGGGCGGCGTCCGCCGGATCCCCTCCACGCTCGCGGTAGGCGCCGGCGATGCTGCGCGAGGCGCTGACCAGCCCGCCGGCCCTCCCGGGCGAGAAGGCGGCCGCCAGCGGCGAGACCTCGCCCCCCTGGGCGCCCACCCCGGGCAGCAGGAAGGGGGCCGCCGGCATCAGCTCCCGGGCCCGGTCCAGATGGGTGGGGTCGCTCGCCCCGATCACCGCCCCGACGTCGCTGAGGCCCCCCTTGCCACGGCCCGGGGCCCCGACCTCCGCGACGATCTCCGCGAGCCGCTCCCAGAGCGGTCGCCCGTCGGCGAGGGGGAGGTCCTGCACGTCCTGGGCTCCCGCGTTGGAGGTCCGCACGAGCAGCAGGACCCCGGCGCCCGAGCGCCGGGCGGCGGACACGAACGGCTCGACCGCGTCGAGGCCCATCAGCGGGTTCACCGTGGCCAGGTCGGCGCCCAGCCCCCGGAGCTCCCCGAGCGGGGTCTGCAGGCCGTCGTAGAGGGACGCCGCGTAGGCGTTCGCGGTGACGTCGATGTCACCCCGCTTGCCGTCGGCGATCACGAGCAGACCGTGGTCGTGGGCCGCCACCACCAGCTCCCCCAGCAGCGCCCGTCCGGGGGCTCCGAAGGCCTCGAAGCGGGCGAGCTGGAACTTGACCGCCACGCAGGCCGGCCCGGCGGCGCTCAGCAGCGAGAGGCACTGCCGCCTGGCCGCGTCGGCCACCGCGTGCTCGGCCGACTCACCCGAGCCGGTGAACCCCGGCCACAGGTCGAGCGGATCGGGATCGAGCCCCAGGACGATCTGGGACTCGCGTTCGGCGACACGCGCGACGAGCGTGTCGCCGAAGCTGAGGACCTCTGTCAGTGGGCCTTCACAGCGCTCTTCAGGGCGCTGCCCGCGGTGAAGCGCGGCACCCTCGATGCGGCGATCTGGATGCGCTCACCCGTTCGTGGGTTGACCCCGGCGCGCGGGGCCCGCTGGCTGACGTGGAACTTCCCGAACCCCGAGACGGTCACGTCGCTCCCGCGCCGCAGGGCGTCCTCGACGGTGGAAAGCATGGCGTCAACGGCCTTCGAGGCGTCGCCGCGTGTCAGCTCGGCGCGATCGGCGACCTGTTCGACCAGCTCGGACTTCGTCACTTCTGCCCTCCTCGTTCGTACGGCAGGTGAAATGGGCACAGAAACAGCGCTTCGAAGCTAGCAACGTCCGCGGACGGCACCCCACCGTCTCGCGGCCCCGCCGCGAGATCCGGGACAATCCCGCCCCCATGGCCATCAACCGCGTCGCCTGGCTGGTCACCGTCTTCGTCGCCCTCCTGACGGCCCTACTGCTGCTTATCTCCGGCTACACCGGCTACGCCGGGCTCGGCCTCGCGGTGGCCGTCGCGGCCGCCATCAACCTGCTCTGAGGGGCCCTCCGCCCGGCCCCCGCGGCGGCTCGCCCGCCAGCCACTGGGCCAGCGCCCTGGCGGCGCGGCCGCGGTGGCTGATCGCGTCCTTGTCGGCGTCGCTCAGCTGCGCCATCGTCGTCCCGGGAGGGCCGTCATCGGGTTCGAAGGCGGGGTCGTAGCCGAACCCCCCGCTTCCCCGCGGGGTGGCCGCCAGCCGCCCGGAGCAGCGGCCCTCGAAGCAGCGCTCGAGGCCGGCGGCCGGA
>DATJOU010000104.1:0-2089 GCA_035506775.1 Solirubrobacteraceae bacterium
CACCGGGTTCGCGACCGGCAAGCGCCACCCGACCGTGCAGGACAACGTCACGATCGGCTCCGGCGCCAAGCTGCTCGGCCCGATCACCATCGGCCACGGCGCCAAGATCGGTGCCAACAGCGTCGTCATCACCGACGTCCCCCCGAACTCCACCGTGGTCGGCAATCCCGGGCACCCCGTTCGTGTCGACGGCCAGCGGGTGGAGGGTCCCGACGCCGACTGGATCCACCTCCCCGACCCGATCGCCGAGGCCATCCAGGCGCTCTCGGCCCGCATCGCGACGCTCGAACGGAGCGTCTCGGAGCTCTCGGAGGGCGAGCCCCAGCCGATCGCCGAAGTGCGCCCCCTGCGCACCGTCAAGGGGCCCAACCCGGCCGGCGGCTGAGCGTCCCGGCGGCCGTGCCCGGACCGCCGTAGGCGCATCTATGCTGGCCTTGAGATGGCCGCAAACCCGCATGCAGAGCACCTCGAGGAGCTCCTCGAAGGGCTGAACGAGCCCCAGCGGGAGGCCGTCACCCACGGCGAGGGGCCGCTGCTGATCCTGGCTGGGGCGGGCAGCGGCAAGACCCGCGTGCTGACCCACCGGATCGCGTTCCTGATCTTCACCGACCAGGCCCAGCCCGGTGAGATCCTGGCGATCACGTTCACCAACAAGGCCGCCTCGGAGATGCGCGGGCGGGTGGAAGAGCTGCTCGGCCACGCCACCCGTGGGATGTGGGTGATGACCTTCCACTCGGCCTGTGCCCGCATCCTCCGCGCCGAGGCCCACCGCCTCGGCTACACGAGGCAGTTCACGATCTACGACCAGGCCGACGCCCGCCGCCTGACCAAGCGCTCCCTCGACGCCGTCGGCGTGGACCCGAAGCGCTACACCCCCGCCTCGGTCCACAACCAGATCTCGGCCGTCAAGAACCAGCTCGTCGACGCCTCCAGCTACCGCCAGTCCGCCAGCGGTCCCTACGAGGAGATGGTCGCCGACGTGTACGAGCTGTACGAGCGCGACCTGCACCGCATGAACGCGATGGACTTCGACGACCTGCTGTTCCGGACGGTGAACCTGCTGGAGCTGTTCGACGACGCACGCGAGCGCTACGTGCAGGCCTTCCGCCACGTGCTGGTGGACGAGTACCAGGACACCAACCACGCCCAGTACCGGCTGCTGCAGCTGCTCGTCGGCGGCGGCCGCGACCGCCCCCGCGGACGTGGCGGCAGCCCGGACGGCGGCTCCTCCGGCGGCGCCCCCGCATATGCGGGACCGGTCGGGCACCGCAACCTCGCCGTGGTCGGCGACGACGCCCAGTCGATCTACAGCTTCCGCGGGGCCGACATCCGCAACATCCTCGACTTCCAGGAGGACTTCCCCGACGCGCGGGTGATCAAGCTCGAGCAGAACTACCGCTCCACCGAGACGATCCTCTCGGCGGCCAACGCCGTGATCGCGAACAACCGCGGCGGGATCGCCAAGCGCCTGTGGAGCGAGCTCGGCAGCGGCGAGCCGATCGAGCTGCGCGAGCTCGAGGACGAGCACGCCGAGGCCCGCTTCGTGGTGGGGGAGATCCAGCGGCTCGTGGACGAGGGGGCGTCCCGCGCGGAGATCGCCGTCCTGTACAGGACCAACGCCATGTCCCGGGTGATCGAGGACACGCTCGTCAGGCGCGAGATCGCCTATCAGGTGATCGGCGGCACCAAGTTCTACGAACGCGCCGAGATCAAGGACGCGGTCGCCTACCTGTCACTGCTGGCCAACCCCTCCGACCTCGTGAGCTTCACCAGGATCGCCAACTCCCCCCGCCGCGGGCTCGGGCAGACCTCGCTCGCGCGCGTGACCTCGCACGCCAATACGATCGACGTCCCGGTCTGGGAGGCCGCCGCCGAGCCCGAGACCGTCCCCGGCCTGGCTCCCGCCGCGATCAAGGCCCTGCGCCGCTTCATGGACACGATGTCCGAGCTGCGAGAGCTGTCCGAGACGGTTCCCGTGGCCGAGCTGATCGAGGCCCTGCTGTCCCGCACCGGCTACATCGAGGCGCTCGAAGCGGAGCGCTCGATCGAGGCCCAGGGGCGGATCGAGAACCTCGAGCAGCTGGTCGAG
>DATJOU010000105.1:0-2744 GCA_035506775.1 Solirubrobacteraceae bacterium
GCTGCTCCTGGAGGCCGCCTGCGGCGCCTCGAGCGCCCGGATCCTCGCTCACCCGGAGGATGAGCTGGGGGCCGAGGCCGCGGCTCGGTTCGAGGCGTTCCTCGACCGCCGGAGCGGGGGCGAGCCCGTTGCCTACATCACCGGGATCGCCGGCTTCTACGGCCGGAGCTTCCGGGTCGACCCGCGGGTCCTCATCCCCCGCCCCGAGACCGAGCTCCTGGTGGATGCCTGCCTGGAGGCGCTGCCGGTGGACGCGCAGGCAGACGCGCTCGACCTGTGCGCCGGCTCCGGCTGCGTGGGCCTGACGCTGCTGGCCGAGCGGCCCGGGCTCCGGCTCACCGCGGTCGAGCTCTCGGCCGAGGCCGCGCAGGTCGCGCGGGAGAACGCGGCCGCGCTCGGGCTCGCGGGCCGCTACGAGCTCCTCGAGGGCGACCTGTTCGCGCCGCTCGGCGGCCGCGCCGGCTTCCGGCTCATCGCGGCGAACCCGCCCTACGTGCCGACCGGCGAGATCGCGCGGCTCGCGGTGGAGGTGCGCGACCACGATCCTCGCCTCGCGCTCGACGGCGGCGCGGACGGGCTCGCGGTGATCCGTCCCCTCGTCGCCGAGGCGGCGCGGCGGCTCGCGTCCGGGGGAACCCTCGCGCTCGAGATCGGCGAGGGACAGGGCCCGACGGTGCGCGCGCTGCTCGAGGCCGCCGGGCTCTCGGACGTGCGCGTGGTCCGCGACTACGCGCGGTTGGACCGCATCGTGGTGGGATCGAAGCGCTAGGTGTATCCTTTGGGGCCCATGAAATCAGCTCGATGCGTCGCCGCCGCCGTCGCCCTCGCGCTGGCCGGCTGTGCCGCTTCGCCGGGCGCCGGAGGAGATGCCGGCCCGAAGGCCGACGGGGGCTCGCTCACCGACGGAGGCCCGGATGCTGGCCGCGACGCCGGTATCGATGCGGGCGCCGACGCGGGCCGCGACGCCGGCGTCGATGGAGGCGCCGACGCCGGCCGCGACGCCGGGCCCACCGAGGACGCCGGCTTCGATGGCGGGGGCCGGACCGACGGAGGCCGTGACGCCGGGCCGGGCGAGGACGCGGGGCCCACGGAGGACGCCGGGCGCGACGCGGGCTCCTGGACCTTCCAGGCCACCACCACCCTCGCCTCCCTCACGCAGAACGACTCGTCGGCCTGCGGCAGCGACGCGGGGCCGTGCACCGAGGCGTGGGGGCAGACGCACACCGTCAAGTACGGCAGCGGCTCGAGCTATTCCGGGCAGACGCTGACGGTCACGGGCTTCTGGGACAATGCCGTCGCGCCGGGCCCCTCCGCGCCCGGGAGCCCCTACGGCCGCGTCAGCAAGGTGCCGATGAGCGCGCTCCTGCCCGGACAAGGCGTCCCCGTCTGGGTCGAGACGCAGAACTGGTGGGGCGGCGGAAACGGCCACATCGACAACGGCGAGGTGTCGGCCAACGCGACCCAGATGGCCAACGAGGTGGCCGATCAGGAGAGCCGTGGCATCGCCGGCCAGGTGGTCGACTGGTACGGCCCCGGCACCACCGCCGACCAGGCCCTCCCCGCCATCCGCGCGAACGCCGAGGCTTCCGGCGGCAGCTACGAGTTCGCCGTGATGATCGACAAGGGCTACTTCGACTCCTGCGGCAACACCGTGGCGTGCCTGAACAGCGCGCTCTCGTACCTCGCGGCCAACGACTTCCCCTCGTCGGCCTACCAGACGGACTCGGCGGGCCACCCGCTGGTCTACTTCTTCATCAACTCGTACTACCCGAGCCAGTACCCGATCCTGAGCGACCCGGGCATCAGCTACCAGAACAGCGAGTTCGTCATGTACGAGCCGAACGGCTTCCCGGGCAACGACCCGCCGAACACCGAGGGCGAGTACGCCTGGGTGAACCCCGGCGACGGCGCGCCGTACACGCAGAGCTCCGGGTCGGCGGGCACGTTCTCGTGGCAGTCGGACTTCGGCTTCAAGGACCTCGACTCGTTCTTCTCGAACGCCGCGAACAACCCGGGCTCCCTCGCCGTCTCCGAAGCCCACAAGGGCTTCGACGACAATCTCGCGAGCTGGAGCCTGAACCGCGTGATCGACCAGCAGTGCGGCCTCACCTGGCTGCAGACGTTCGACCACACGGGCAGCTTCGGCGGCAGCTCGAGCTACCAGGGCAACCTGAACTTCCTCGGCGCCGGCCACCACCTCGACCTCGTCATGGTGGACACCTGGGACGACTACGAGGAGGGCACCGAGATGGAGACGGGCATCGACGACTGCCTGACCTCGCTCGCCGTGTCGCTGAGCGGCGCGACGCTGAGCTGGACGCCGACCTTCGGCCAGGACCCGATGAACTCCGCGGTCACGGGCTCGGAGGCCACGGTGCACCACTACTCGGTGTACCTGGCCGCGCCCGGCGGCACCGACGTCATGTGGCTGGCGGACGTCGCCCCCCCGACCCACCAGCTCGACGTCTCGAAGCTCGGCCTCGCCGGCGGGCCCTGGGTCTTCTACGTGCAGGCCGTGGGCCAGCCCTCCATCGTCAACACGCTCGGCGGCCCCAGCGGCAGCTACACGTTCTGACTCGGGGTCGCTCTCGGCAGACGGGGATCGTCGGGTCAGCGCGCTTCGGGCCGCAGGAGGCCGGCCCGCCCCCGCGCTCAGACAGTCCTCGCGCGTGGGGGTTCCGGGCGAAATGGACCCGTGGGCGACGCGCTGCGGAACTCGCGCGGGGACGGGCCGTCCTCCCGCC
>DATJOU010000106.1:0-11953 GCA_035506775.1 Solirubrobacteraceae bacterium
AACACGGGACGGTCAACGGCGAAGAAAAGAGCTTCACCACGCTGCCGACCGCTCCCCACGCCAACACCGAACCGGCCGAAGACGTCAAGCGCACGCAGGCGACGCTGACCGGCAAAGTGACGCCGAACGACTCCGAAGTGACGCAGTGCTACTTCGAATGGGGCACCAACAAAGACGACCTCACGGAATCCACGAACTGCGCCCAGTCGGTGCCCGCCGGCGGCGAACCGTCCGAACCGGTGAACGTGTCGGCGAACATCGGCAGCCTCGCCGAAACCACGACCTACTACTTCCGTCTGGTCGCCAAGAACGCCTACGGCGAAGACGTCGGAGGCAAACAGAACTTCGAGACGCTTCCGGCGCCGCCGCACGCCAACGTCGAAGGCGCGAAGTTCATCGAACGCACCACCGCCACGCTGTGGGGTTACGCGCGTCCGAACGACAGCAAAATCACCTCCTGCGTGTTCGAATACGGAATCGCGCCGAACATCACCAAATCGGTTCCGTGTGAAAACTTTGGTGTCCTCAGCGGCGAAGGCAGGGAAGAAGTCAGGGCGCCGGTCGAAGGCCTGCAGGAAGGGACCGAATACGCGGTCCGCCTGGTGGTGACGAACGGGCTCGGGAGCGACTCGAGCGAAAACGCCACCTTCGAAACGCTGCCCGCCGGACCGAACGTCGTGATGCACTTCGCCCACAACGTGACCGCCACCTCGGCCGAACTGGTCGCGGCGGTCAACCCGAAGGAATCCCCGACGGAATGTTATTTCGAATGGGGGACCACCCAGGCCCTCGGTCACGTCGCGCCGTGCGAAAACTCGCCCGGCGAAGGCGACGAACTGGTCAAGGTGCACGCCAAGATCAGCGGGCTGACGCCCAACACCACCTACCAGGTGCGCGTTGAGGCGTTCAACGAAAAAGGCTCCGACCGCGGCGGGGAAGGGGAACACCACAACTTCACCACCGCAGAAGGGAACAAAGGCCCGATCGTCAACAAGGTCACGCCCAAGAAGGCGAGCCCGGCCGGCGGCAACACGGTCAAGATCAACGGCGATTTCTTCGAAGAAGTCACCGCCGTGGACTTCGGCTTCGCCGAAGCCGAAATCGTGAAGGTCGAAGCCGGCAACGTGAACAAAGAAGGCTTCATCGAAGTCATCGCCCCACCGGGCGCCGCCGGCACGGTCGACATCACGGTGTTCACGGCCCACAACGGCAGCAGCGAAATCACCAGCAAGGACCACTACCAGTACGGCAAGTCCTTCATCACCAGCCTCACCCCGAACGAAGGCCCGGCGGCGGGCGGGACGGAAGTCACCGTCGAAGGTGCCGGCTTCGAACTGGCGCACGGGACCGAATTCGTGTTTGGCAAGGTCAAGGCGACCTCTGTCGAATGCACCTCGAGCACCAGCTGCGTGGTGATAGCCCCGCCAGCGCAGGTCAAGCTGAAACACAAAGTGCCGACACCCAAGCTCGGCGCGGTCAGCGTGTACCCGATCGTGAACGGCGTCAAGGGCAAGGGCGTGAAGTTCACGTACAAGTAGCAGCGACAGGAGCTAGATAGCCCTACACCGGCCGCCGGAGCACCTTCGCTCCGGCGGCCGGTGGCGTTAATGCGACAGCTGCCCGCGCGCGCTCCGACCACGTACACCGACCGCTCGCGACGGTGCCTGGCCGACCGGCCAAGTTGAATTTCGGGTCCGCCCGGACTAGGCTTCGGACTGCGTCAGACGCACGGCTTTCCGGCGGGAAGGGGCGCCGGCGGGGGAGCAGCGGATTGATCGCTCGATAGGTCCGTGGTCAAAGCCAAACGGGGAGGGAAAGATGCTTGATCGCATGCGAGGTCGGCGCAGCCGGCCGAACCGCACCTCTGTCCGGCGCCCGAGGGGCCGCATGCTCCTTGCCGGCGTGGTGGGCGCGCTCGCGGTGGCGGTGGGTCTGCTCGGAGCCATGGGAGCGTTCGCCAGCGGCGGCGCTCCGGGCGCCGTGAGCGAACACAACATCGAAATCACCAAGCACGAAGCCGTTCTGCAGGCCACGGTGTTCCCGCACGGGGCCGCCACCGAATGCCAGTTCGAATACGGGACCACGGAAGGGGCGCCGGACCACGTCGTGGCATGCCCGTTCAGCCCCGGAAGCCGCCCGATCGGGGTACCCGAGACGGCGAACCTCAAAGGGCTGACCGAAGGGACGACCTACTACTGGCGGATCCACGCGAAAAACGGGAACGGCGAAGCCACCAGCGCGGAAAAGTCCTTCACGACGCTCCCGCACGCGCCGCACTCCAACACCGAACCGGCGAACGAAGTCAAACGCACCTCCGCGACCCTCAAGGGCATCGCGGTCTCCGACGGCTCGGAAATCACGGAATGCTATTTCGAGTGGGGCGAAAAAGAATCCTCGCTGCCCGAACACACTCCGTGCGCGCAGAGCGAATTCTTCGGGAGCGACGAACCCTCACCTGAAGTCGTCGTGTCAGCACACATCTCAGGCCTGATGGAAAGCCAGTTCTACTACTACCGCCTCGTCACGAAGAACGCCTTCGGCGAAGACGTGGGCGGAAGGGCGCACCTGCAGGCGCTCCCGGCCGCGCCGAAGGCCAACACCGAAAAGGCGAGGCTCGTGGAACGCACGACCGCGACGCTGTGGGGGTTCGTGACGCCTAACGACTCGAAAGTCACGAGCTGCTACTTCCTCTACGGCCTCGAAGGCGAAGGGTTGACAAAAACGGCGAACTGCGAATCGTTCGGGGCCGGAAACGGCGAAGAACCGGAAGAAGTCACGGCCAAACTGACCGGCCTGCAGGAAGGCAGCGCCTACAACTACCGGCTCGTGGCGGTCAACGCGGAGGGAACGAACGAAGGCGGCGGGTACACCCTCGAAACCGAACCGAGCGGACCGAAGGTGCTCATGCACCACGCCCGCAACGTCGGGGCGACCTCGGCCGAACTGTCGGCGTCGGTCAACCCCCACGGGACAGAGACCGAATGCTACTTCGAATACGGCACCACGCCGGCGCTCGGCCAGATCGCGCCGTGCGAATCGTCCCCCGGAGACGGCGAAGAATACGTCAGGGTCGGAGCCACGGTAACCGGGCTCAGCGAGAACACGACCTACCTCGTGCGCTTCGTGGCGTTCAACGAAAAGGGCTCGGGCCGGGCCGGTGAAGGCGAAAACAAGAACTTCACCACCGGGCCCGGAGGCGAACCGCCAGTCGTCGAAAAGCTGAAGAAACCAAAAGGCTCCTCCGCCGGCGGGGAAACGGTCAAGATCATCGGCAAGCACTTCGAAGAAGTGTCGGCCGTGTACTTCGGCTTCACCGAAGCGACGATCAAAGCCGTCCGAACGACCGAAATCGAAGTGATCTCGCCCCCGGGCGTCGGCAAGGTCGACGTGACGGTGTGGACCACGAACGGAACCAGCGCGACCGGTCCCAAGGACCTCTACAGCTACGGCAAGCCGATCATCACGAGCATCAGCCCGGATGAAGCGCCGGTGGCCGGCGGCACGGAAGTGACCGTCAAAGGCAGCGGCTTCGAAGTCGGCCAGCACGGGACCGAATTCAAGTTCGGGAAGGCAGTGGCGACGTCGGTCGAATGCACGACCTCCACCACCTGCGTGGTGATCGCGCCCCCGGCCGGGATCAAGAAAAAACAGCCCGAACTCCACCCCACGGTGGCGGCGTACGTGAACAAAGGCAAAAGCAACAAGGAGCCGTTCACCTACACCGAATAGGGAGCGCATCTGGATAGCCGTACACCGGCCGCCGGGGCCCAGCGCTGCGGCGGCCGGTGCGCGTTCAGAGGCTTCCCGCGAGAGGGTCGGCGCCGCCCGGGGCTAGCGCCCGTAGCGCTGCCCGAGCACCAGCTGCTCGGGCAGTGCGGTCCGCGGCGGCGGCGAGGGGTCGGCGATCTCCGACACCGTCTCGGCGACGCTGAGTGTGATCGTGAGCAGCTCCCCGCCGGCCGTTCGCACGGCCACGCGCTCCTCGTCGCGCGCCTCCAGCACCCCGTCCAGGCCCGGCTCCAGGCCGGATGCCTTGAGGTAGTGGAGCAGGTCCTCGGCCTCGTTCTCGAAGCGCACGACCCGCACGTTGGCCCCCACCTCCACGTCGGCCAGGGGCACACCCGCGAGGCGGCTGCCGGCCCTGATCGGGTGTCCGTGGGGGCAGGTCTTGGCGTCGCCGATGGCGGCCATCATGCGCTCCTCGAGCACCGGCGACATGGCGTGCTCCAGGCGCTCGGCCTCCTCGTGGACCTCGTCCCAGGGCACCCCGAGGACGTCGGTCAGGAAGCGCTCGATCATCCGGTGGCGGCGCACGATGTCCTCCGCGTGACGGGCGCCGGTGTCGGTGAAGGCGATCGAGCGGTCGCTCGAACGGGTGATGTAGCCGTCGTTTTCCAGCCTGCCGACCATCTCGTGGACCGTCGGCGGGGAGAGCTGCATCGCCCGGGCGAGGTTGGCCGCCGTCATCGGCAGCTCGGCCTCCTGCAGCCAGAACAGGCTCTGCAGGTACTCCTCCTCGGCGACCGTCGCCTGTGTCTGCTCTGTCCCGCTCACCCCGGAGATGCTAGAGCGAGAGCTGATCGAAGGTGCATTGCAGGGGGGACTTGTCCTCGCGCCAGCGTCTCAGCTTGGCCCCGTGGCGGATGCGCCCGGCCGAGACGTGGTCGAAATCGATCTCCACGACCAACTCCGGGCGCAGGCCGATCCACTCCAGATCCCGCCCCGCGCTCCAGCGGCTCGGCTCCCCGGTGCCCCTCTCTCCCGTCTCGTAGGGGGCCAGGAAGCCGACCAGCCGGCGCTTCTCGGCCGCGGTCAGCCCCGAGCAGTGCCCGACCACGCGCAGCTCTGAGCCGTCGTAGAGACCGAGGATCAGGGCGCCGACGGTCCCCTCCGCCTTCCCCGGCCGCCAGCCCATCACGACCGCGTCGATCGTGCGCACCCGCTTGACCTTCACCATCCCCTTGCGCTCGCCGGGGAGGTAGGGGGCGTCGCGCTCCTTGGCGATCGCGCCCTCGGCGTGCTCGAGCCACTCGCGGGCACCCTCCGGCGTGTCGGAGCTGGGGATCGTGCTCAGCGGGGCCGCAGCGAAGGCCTCTGCGCCCACCAGCTCGCGCATCCGCTCCCGCCGCGTGAGGAACGGCTCGGCCATCAGCACCTCGTCCTCGAGGGCGAGCAGGTCGAAGACGACATATTCGGCCGGGGTCTCCTGCGCGAGTTTCAGGATCCGCGACTCGGCCGGGTGGATCCGCTGGCCGAGCGCGTCGAAGTCCTCATGGCCGTGACCGTCGCGCACGACGATCTCGCCGTCGAGCACGTAGCGGCCGGCCGGGAACGTGAGCTCGGGGAAGTAGCGGCCCAGGGGACGGCCGTTGCGGGACTGCAGGTAGACCTCCTCCCCGTCCACGAAGGCCACACAGCGGAAGCCGTCGAGCTTGACCTCGTAGCAGTACTCCTCCCCCTCCGGGAGGGTCTTGCGGGACAGCGCGAGCTGGGGTGCCAGCGGTGGCTCCAGCGGCAACGTCACCTTTTGGCCTTCCCCGACCGGGCCCGGCTGGGCTGAACGCGCGGGGGCTCCCCGGCGCGCTTGCGGAAGTGGGGCGGCCACGGCGCGTCGCCGAGACCTTCACGCTCGTCGCGAGCCGCCAGCTCCAGCAGCGCTTCGAGGCTGCCGACGTGCTCGTCCATGTCGGCCGCCGGGTCGCCCCGTTCCCGCAGCCGCTGGGGCACCGTCTGCAGTCGCAGCTCGGCAGGATCGACGTCGGGGACCTCGTCCCAGTCCAGCGGGCACGACACCCGCGCGTCGGGCACCGCCCTGACCGAGTAGGCCGAGGCGATCGTGCGATCGCGGGCGTTCTGGTTGTAGTCGATGAAGACCCCTTCTCGTTCCTCCTTCCACCAGCGGCTGGTGGCACGGCCGGGCATCCTGCGCTCGACCTCCCGGGCCAGCGCCAGGGCCGCCCGGCGCACTTCTTCGAAGCTCTCCTTGGGCTCGATGCGCACGTAGATGTGGATCCCCCTCGACCCCGACGTCTTCGGGAAGCCCTCGAGCTTGTGCTCGGTGAGCACCTCCCGGACCGTGAGGGCCACCTGGCGGATCTCGTCGAACGGCACCCCGGGGCTGGGGTCGAGGTCCACCCGCAGCTCGTCGGGGTGGTCGAGATCCGCCCGGCGCACCGGCCAGGGGTTCCAGTCGATCACCCCCAGGTTCACCCCCCAGAGCAGGTGGGCGCCGTCGTTCGGCACCAGCTCGCGGGCGTGGCGGCCGCTGGGGAAGGTCACGGTGGCGGTCTGGAGCCACTCCGGGGCGCCGGTCGGGACCCGCTTCTGGAAGAACGGCTTTCCCCCGACGCCGTCCACCCACCGCTTCAGCACCGTGGGGCGGTCCCGCAGGCCACGCACGACCGCCTCCTGGCACTCGATGTAGTAGTTGGCGAGGTCGAGCTTCGTCAGCCCCGGCTCCGGGAAGAAGACCTTTCCCGGGTTGCTCAGCCGCACCTCGCGTCCGCCGGCTTGCAGCTCGACGCTCTCACCCTTCTGCGCGGCCATCGCCTGAAAGGATGCCGCATGTGAGCCCGGAGCCCACTCGCCGCACCCCCGAGGGCCGTGCGCGGGGCTCCCGCCGGGCGGCTCCGAACCTGCGCCTGCTCCTCGTCTGCGAGCCGTTCGGCAGCTCACTGGGAGCCGAGGCGGTGGCCCGCTGGCTGACCCGGGGGCTAGAGGAGGGTGGCCTGCCCGGACCGGATCTCCTACCCCTCCCGGGCGGCCTCGGCGCGGGACCGCAGCTGTCGGAGCTGCTGGAGCACGAGCACTTCCACCAGCGCCTGGCCGACGCCCGGGCGCTCGTGATCGCCACGGCCCTCCTGGACGGCCGTCGGCTGCAGGACACCTCCGCCTTCGAGCTCGCCACCCGCGCCCGCCAGGGAGGGGTCCCGAGCTATGCGGTCACGGGCGAGAACGGCCTCGACTCCTTCCAGGCACGGATCCTGGACCTGCAGCTGATCCTCCTCGCGGCTGCTCCCCGCTCGCTGCGGGCCGCGGGCCGCGGGCTCGCCGAGGAGGTGCTGGCCGGGCTGCGGTAAGGGGCGTCACGTGGCCCCGACGGCGGCCGACGGGCCGCGCGAGCGCGGCGCTCTCACACGACCCCCAGGGACCATTTAGCTCAGCCCTAACTTGCGTTCAGCCTGCGTCAACAGAGCTCTGCCAAGGTGCTCACGTGACCCCCTCCAGGAAAAGGCTTCTCGACGGCCTGCTGATGGTCGCCCTGGCGGCGATCGTGGGGATCGTCGTCGGGCACTTCGCGTGGAGCGACTCCAGCTCGGTGAAACTCAGCCCGACCTCGAGCCGCGCCTTCGGTCCCTACCGCTCCGAACAGCGCCGCAGCGCTCCGGGGAGCTCCGGCGAAGAAGGCGTCCCGGGTGGCCTGTTCGGCCCGGGTGGAAGCGAAGGGTCGGGATCGGAAGGCTCCGAAGGCTCCGGCTCCGGCCTCGAAGGTGGAACCGGCGGCTCCTCCGAAGAAGGCGGCTCCTCCGAAGAACGGGGGTCGTCCAGCGGGGTCTCGAGCGCCGTCACCTCCAAGGTCGACCCGGCGCTCGTGGACATCAACACCGACCTCGGCCTCGAGAGCGGCGAGGCGGCCGGGACCGGCATGGTGGTCACCTCCGACGGGGTCGTGATCACCAACAACCACGTGATCACCGGTGCGACCAAGATCACCGCCACCGACATCGGCAACGGCACCACCTACACCGCCAAGGTCGTCGGCTACGACTACGGGCACGACATCGCGGTGCTCCAGCTCGAAGGTGCCTCGGGCCTGAAGACGGTCAGCTTCGGCGACTCCAGCTCGCTGAAGAGCGACGAGAACGTGGCGACGATCGGCAACGCCGGCGGCGCGGGCGGTACGCCCACCGCGGCCGCCGGTGAGATCACCGCGCTCAACCAGTCGATCACCGCCGGCGACGAGGTCGACGGCGGCTCGGAGCGCCTCACGGGCCTGATCCAGCTCAGCGGCGACCTGCAGCCGGGCGACTCCGGGGGACCGCTGGTGAACGAATCCGGCGAAGTCGTCGGCATGGACACCGCCGCCTCCACGACCTTCCAGATCCAGTCCTCCGCCGATCAGGGGTTCGCGATCCCGATCGAAGAGGTGCAGTCGATCGCCGGCCAGATCCGCGAAGGCGAAGCCTCCGGCACGATCCACATCGGCGCCACCGGCCTCCTGGGAGTGTTCCTGCAGGCACGCAACGGCGAACAGGGGGCGACCGTCGAGAACGTGATCTCCGACACCCCCGCCGCCACGAGCGGCCTGACGGCCGGCGACACCATCACCGCCCTCGACGGCAAGAGCGTCAACTCTCCCACCGACCTGACCGAACTGATGCTCTCCAAGCACCCCGGCGAAAAGGTGACCCTCACCTACGACACGCAGGCCGGGGAACGCCAGACGGCCACCGTCACGCTGGCCAGCGGCCCGCCGTCCTGAGCGCAGACACGCCGACGGGGCTCGACGCCTACTCGGTGCTCGGCGTCACGGCCTTCAGAGCCGTGGCCACGTCGGGATACCCGACGACCCACTCGACCACCCGACCGTCGTCGACCCTGAGGGCGTCGACCATGCGGACGTCGATGCGTAGCCCGCTCCCCTTGCCCTCGCCGCGCCAACGGACGTCCGCCAGGACCCACGGGCCGGCGTCGACGAACTCGAGTGCCTCTGCGGTGAAGTCGTCGTAGGCGCTGACCCACTCGGCCAGGACCAGGCGCACGGAATCTCGGCCGCCGACCGTTTCGGGGAGGTCCGGGGCATTCTGGAGGTCGCGAAACAGGACATCGGGGTGGACGAGGTCGAAGGCACCGTCGACGTCCCCTTCGTTGAACATCGAGTTGAGTCGCATCACGATCTCGACGTTCTGCTGTGACATCACCGCCTCACCCACCGCTGCTCGGCGAGCTGTTGGGCGGCGGCGCGTGCCTCGTCGATGTCGGTGAAGTTCGTCTCCGTCTGCACCAGGCCGTCGGCCCATGTGAAGACGAGCGCAAAGCGGTCGTGAATCCGGCCGGCAGCGCCCGCGAGGCGGCCACCCTGCCTGACCACGCTGAACGCCACCCCGTTGCCGAGGTCGCGGACCTCCTCGAGCTCGAACGTGAAATCCTCGTAGGTACCGTGCCAATCCTCGAAGAAGCCGCGTATGGCCTCGCGGCCCTCCAACACGCCGACCGACGCGCGCGGGTGGAACCGCGCATCCGGCGCATAGAAGCTCGCCGCCAGATCGAAGTCGCCGGCGTTGAAGGCCTCGACGGACCGCTCCATGCGCTCGGTGAGGTCGGACGTCGTGGAGTCCCCGGGCATGGCGCGTGGATTATCGAGCACCCGAGCGAGGCAGGCCGATAAATCGTGTCACGGTTGCGTGCAGCTTCAGTGGCGGCGCTCGCCGCGGCGGCTCTCCAAGCAGCGATGTGCTCGAGCGCGTCGGTCGCCGACCAGGTGGCCTCGCCGAACCCGGCCGCCGAAACGACCTATCAGCTGCTCCTCGACGGCGTGGGGTTCGGGCAGGTCGTCGTCAATACCGCGACGCACAAATGCACCGCGGAAGTCGCATTTGAAGGGAGTGCGAGCCGCTGCTCGGTGGGATCGGCGGAACGCAGCATCTCGGCTCGGCTCCACCTCGTCGAAGGTGTGTTCGGTGCGCGGTTCACGGTGCTGTTCACGGTCCACCGAGAGTCCGGGAGCTCCGCCTACTCCGGGCTGGGCCTGGTGCTCTACCGCGAAAGCGGCAAGACGCGCACGGCGCTGCTCTCGGTGCAGCTGGAGAGCTGAGGTCGCGAAACTGCAGCGCACGGCCACCCACGCCCGCCCGAAGCTCCTGCTGCCGCCGGATCGCTCACACGGACGCCCGCCCCCGTTCTTCGGCGAGGCGTTCGGCGGCGGCGCGGCCCTCGTCGATATCGAGATACACCGTCACGCGCTCGATCAACCCGTCAGACCAGTCGTATACGAGCGCTACCCCTTCTGCCACCCGAGACTGGGCGTCGCCGAGGCGGCCACTCTGACGGATGACCGCGACGACGACTCCCCCGCCCAGATCGATGACGTCGTGGGTCTCGATCCGAACGTCCTCATACGGCGCATACCACTCGATCCAGAAGTCGCGGATCGCCGCTGCCCCGTGGACGTCCTCGAAGCCGAACCCCACGCTCGTCCAGACAGCGTCCGGCGCAAAGAAGGCCATCGCCGCGTCCCAGTCGGCACGGTGACCCAGGTCGAGCAGCAGTCGGACACGTTCGTCCAGGCCTCGGATCGCGGGCTCATCAGCCACCGTGCCGGGAGTATCGAGCACCGCAGCGCACATCGCCCTTGGCGACGCCCCGGCGCCATCTCGGCCCTCACCGCTGACACCCCGGGCACCAGAACGTGATCCGGTTGTCATCCCACTGGCCCCGCTGGCGAATCGGGGTGGCGCACCGCGGGCAGGGCTCGCCTGCGCGCCGGTAGACGGCCCGGGGACGGGCCTCGAAGCCGTCCCGGGCGGACTGGGACATGCGCTCCCGTGCGAAGCCCACGATCCGCAGCGCCTGCTCGTCGTCCACCTCCCCCGTCGCCCGCCACGGGTCCACCTCGGCCGCGAAGCAGGCCTCCGCCTTCCAGAGGTTCCCGATCCCGGCGAGGATCCGCTGGTTCAGCAGCGAGTCCCCGATCGGACGCCGGGGGTCCTCGGCGCGGAGGTTGCGCAGGAACAACCGCTCGTCGAAGCTCTCCCCCAGCACGTCCGGCCCCAGCCGCGCGAGACGTGGGTCCCGCCGTGAGCGGGCGTCGCTGAGAAGCTCGAGCACCGGCCCGTCGAACTGCACCACCTCCCGGTCGCCCTCCCGGATCACGAGCCACGCCCGCCGGCGTGAACGCCGCCAGGGCTGGCCGGGGCCGTAGACGGCCCACGAGCCGGTCATGCGCAGGTGGGAGTGGACCGTGAGGCCGCCCTCGAAGCGCAGGAAGAGGTGCTTGCCGTGTACGTCCACGGCGCCCACCCGCCTCCCGGCGAGCTGCTCGGGCCAGCGACCGTGGTGGTGGCGGGGCTGGGGCGTGAGGATCTCGGTGGGGATCCGTTGCTCCAGGACGGCGCGGATCCTCATGGCGGCGTGGTGGATCGTGTCCCCCTCGGGCACACCCCCAACGATAGGTTGGAGGTGATGAGCGAGCCGGAGCCCCGCGCACGGACATCCCCGCGGGGCGGGCGCCCGCGGCGGCGGGAGATCTCCGGCGTGAGACACACGAGCGTGGTCGGGGCGGGCTCGTTCGGCACCGCGCTGGCGGTCCTCCTCGACCGGGCGGGGCTGCGGGTGACGCTCCACGCGCGCTCGGGCGAACAGGCTGAGCTGCTCCTCCGCGAGCACGAGAACAAGCGTTACCTCCCCGGCGTCGAGCTGCCGCCGCAGATGGCGATCGAGCCGGCGCTGGCCGGGGTCTCAAAAGCCGACCTGGTGTTCCTCGCGGTTCCCTCCTGGGCGCTGGCCGGGGTGATCGAGTCGCTCGCCGCCGGGGTCGTCTCGCCGCGGGCCGCGGTGGTGTCGGTCGCCAAGGGCCTGGTACCGCCCGACGGGCTGCCCCCCACGCTGGCCCTGCAGCGGGCCCTGGGGACCGAACGGGTGGCCAGCCTCGGGGGCCCGGGTCACGCCCAGGAGATGGTCCACGCGGGCGCCGCGCTGGTGGCGGCCTCCAACCGGCAGGAGCTGGCCCAGCTGCTGGCGGAGGTGCTCACGCGGGCCGGGGTCGTGTGCGAGGTCTCGAACGACCCCGTCGGGGTGGAGCTGGCGGGCGCCGCCAAGAACGCGGCCGCGCTGGCCGCCGGTGCCACCGAGTCCCAGGGGGCCAACGCCGCGGGGGCGGCCGCCGGGCACATCTTCGCCGAGGTGTGGCGCTGGGCCGAGCCGCTCGGAGCCCACCCCGAAACCCTGATCGGCC